>CAZTMA010000029.1:0-43383 GCA_964614645.1 uncultured Anaerolineales bacterium | reverse complement strand
AAAGGAACCGACATGAACCTCGACCTGTCCGCGGCCGAATGGCTGCACCCGCCGGCCTCTTGTGAGGTCACTGACCAAGCCGTCACTTTCACCACCGACCCCGGCACCGACTTCTGGCAGCGCACCTACTACGGGTTCCGCAACGACAACGCACCCGCCCTGCTGCTGACGAGCCGCGACAACTTCACGTTCACGACGCGCGCGTCGTTCACCTACCGCAACCGGTACGACCAGTGCGGGCTCATCATCTATCTGGACAGCGACAACTGGTTCAAGGCATCGGCCGAGGCCGAGGACGCGTCGATGGCCCGGCTGGGCAGCGTGGTCACAAACTTGGGCTATTCGGACTGGGCCACGACCGACATTCCTACGCCGACGGTCATGTGGTACCGACTGAGCCGCCGCGGGCCGGACTTCCTGGTCGAGTCGTCGCCCGACGGCACGGACTTCCGGCAGATGCGCGTCTTCCACCTGCACCGGCTGGGCGAGACCACAGCAGAGATGGGCCGGCTCGACCCCCCGTCGCAGCCGGAGCAGCCCATACGCTTCGGCCTGTACGCGTGCAGCCCGCTGGAATCGTCGTTCGAGGTGCGCTTCGACCACCTGACGCTGGAACCGTGTCAATGGCATGCACATGGCTGAGAAGCATCCAGCCCCCATCTTCCTGATCGTCGGCCCACCCGCGGTCGGCAAGAGCAGCACGAGCCGGGCGCTGGCCGCGCTCTTTCCCCGCAGCCTGTACATCCCGGTGGACGACATCCGCATGATGGTCGTGTCCGGGCTGGCGCTGCCCGCGGCCGAGTGGAGCGACGAGCTAGCGCTGCAGGTCAACCTGGCACGTACGAGCGCCGTCCAGATGGCGCTGCGCTACCACGCGGCGGGCTTCGCGGTGGTCATCGACGATTTCTGGGATGCCAACCACGATGCGGATTATCGTGACCTGCTCGACCAGCCCGGGGTGCACCGGGTCGTGCTCTATCCTGAGCAGGCCGAGGCGCACCGGCGTAACCTCGCGCGCTCCGGCGACAGCACCGCAGCCGGGTACATTGACGAAGGCATCCGAATTGTCTACAGGCTGATGAACCCGACCATTGCACGACTGGCGCAGGAAGGCTGGATGGTCATCGACACCACTGCACTGAGTGTCGAGGCGACGGTGGAGCGAATAGTGCAATTCGAAGAGGCCTGAGCGTTCGTAACCGAAGCTCTCGACCTCAAGCGGATGTATGTTATAATCTGGATGCACAGAAAGGTGCCGGGTTGAGGGCATCGAGCGCACAGCAGTATTGGTCTGAGCAGCCTAACCCGAAACGACAAAAGGGAGCGTGTGGTGATGTTGAACAAGATAACTCCGGACCAGGCGGTAGACATTGCCTCCCAGCTTCCGCCCGACCAGCAGGATATGTTGGTCGATATCCTGCGCAAGCGTCGCACTGAGGCGCGGCGACAGGAGATCGCAGCGGATGCGCGGAAGTCCATTGCTGCATTCCGCAAGGGCAAACTCAAGGCGCACAGTGCAGAGGAAGCCATCAAGGAGTTGCATCAGGCGCTTGAGGAATCTGGATGAGACAACTGGTACTGACGCCGAAATTCCGGCGCGCATATCGAAGTCCATAATCCTGTTGATCCTGTAAATCCTGTCCATAAACCGCAAGTAACCAAACGGGCCGCCTGCACACTCCGTGCACTGGCGGCCCGTAACTTTCAACCTTCCAACCTGCAAACCTGCAACCGTACGTTACAGTCGCTCGATCACCGCACTCGCGAACTCCGACGTCTTGACCTCTTGCGCGCCATCCATCTGGCGGGCGAAGTCGTAGGTCACGATCTTGTCTGCGACGGTCTGCGTGTACGCGCGGGTGACGGCATCCGCAGCCTCGGTCCAGCCGATGTAGTCCAGCATCATCACGCCGGAGAGGAGCACGCTGCCGGGATTGACCTTGTCCTGGTCCGCATACTTCGGCGCGGTGCCGTGCGTCGCCTCGAAGACAGCCAGGTAATCGCCCACGTTGCCGCCGGGCGCGATGCCGACCCCGCCGACCTCGGCCGCGACCGCATCGCTCAGGTAGTCGCCGTTCAGGTTGGGCGTCGCGATGACGTCGTACTCTGCAGGCCGCAGGAGCATCTGCTGGAACATGATGTCCGCAATGCGATCCTTGACCACGACCTTGCCCTCAGGCGCCTTGCCGCCGAACTCGTCCCAGAGCTGCTGCTCGGTGACCGTCACGTCGCCGAACTCCTGCTTGGCCAACTCGTAGCCCCACTGCATGAACGCGCCCTCGGTGAACTTCTGGATGTTGCCCTTGTGGACGAAGGTCACGCTCTTGCGGCCCTTGGCGACCGCGTGCTCCAGGGCCTTGCGGATGAGCCGCTTCGAGCCGAACTCGCTGATCGGCTTGATGCCGATGCCGGAGTTGGGCCAGAACTTCGCGCCCATCTCCTCCTTGAGGAACCGCTCGACCTTCTGTGCCTCGGGCGAGCCGGCCTTGTACTCGACGCCCGCATAGACGTCCTCGGTGTTCTCGCGGAAGATGACAACGTCCACCAGCTCGGGATGGCGCAGCGGGCTGGGCACGCCGGGGTACCACTTGACCGGCCGGATGCAGGCATACAGGTCGAGGTCTTTGCGCAGCGCCACGTTCAGGCTGCGGAATCCCCCACCGACCGGCGTCGTCAGCGGGCCTTTGATGCCCACCAGGAAATCGCGGATGGCGTCCAGGCTCTCCGCCGGGAAGTAGTCGCCGCCGAACAGATTCGCGGCCTTCTCGCCCGCGTAGATCTCCATCCACGCAATGCGGCGCTGCCCGCCGTACGCCCGCTGCACTGCCGCGTCCCAAATGCGCTTGGACGCACGCAGGATGTCCGGCCCGATGCCGTCGCCCTCGATCCACAGCAGGATCGGATTGTCGGGCACGTTCAGCTTGCCCTCGCGCACGGTGATGCGCTCGCCATTGGTTGGTACCGCGATCTTCGTATATGCCATGATTCCCCTACTCCTTCATCATCTGCCGCAGGACCGTCTGCAGGATGCCGCCATTCTCATAGTAGTGCACCTCGACCGGCGTGTCGATGCGCGAGATGACCTCAAAGACCTTGACCACGCCGTCGGGCGACGTCGCGGTGACCGTCAGCCGCTGCTTCGGCTGCATCTGGCCCGCGATGCCCGCGATATCGAACGTCTCCTCGCCCGTCAGCCCCAGGTTCTCCGCGCTCTGGTCCGGCAGGAACTGGAGCGGCAGGACACCCATGCCGACCAGGTTGCTGCGGTGAATGCGCTCGAAGCTCTCGGCCAGCACCGCCCTGACGCCCTGGAGCAGTGGCCCCTTCGCCGCCCAGTCGCGGCTCGACCCGGTGCCATACTCCTTGCCGGCCAGGATGACCGTCGGCGTGGCGGCTGCCATATACCGCATCGCGGCCTCATAGATGGACATTTCCTCATCGGTCGGCAGATAGCGCGTGTAGCCGCCCTCGACGCCGGGCACAAGCTTGTTCCGGATACGGATGTTGGCGAATGTCCCGCGGACCAGGACGTTGTGGTTGCCGCGGCGCGCGCCGTATGAGTTGAACTCGATCTCGGGCACGCCGTTCTCGACCAGGTAACGGCCCGCCGGGCTGTTGGCTGCAATCGAGCCTGCCGGCGAGATATGATCCGTGGTCACGCTGTCCCCGAAATACGCCAGAACCCGTGCGGCTGCGATGTCGGTGCGGGGGGCCGGTTCTGGCTCCAGGCCGACAAAGAAGGGCGGCTCCTGGATGTACGTGCTGACGGGATTCCAGGCGTAGTAGTCGCCCTCCGTCACCTTGACCTCGTTCCACGTCTCATTGCCCGAGAAGACGTTGCCATACTGCTCGCGGAACATCTCGGGCCGGAGGCTGGCCGCGATGGTTTCGCGCACCTCCTCCTGCGTCGGCCAGAGGTCATGCAGATACACGAGATTGCCCTCAGCATCGACGCCGAGCGGATCCTGCGCCAGGTCGATGTCGATGGTGCCGGCCAGCGCGTAGGCGACGACCAGCGGCGGGCTCGCAAGGTAGTTCGCGCGCACGAGCGGATGCACACGGCCCTCAAAGTTTCGGTTGCCGGACAGCACCGCGGCCACCGCCAGCCCCTTCTCGACGATCGGCAGCGCCACCTCTTCGGGCAGCGGACCGGAGTTGCCGATACAAGTGGTGCAGCCGTAGCCGACCGTGTAGAAGCCCAACTGCTCCAGGTAAGGGGTCAGCCCGGCCTCATCGAGGTAGCGCGTGACGACCTGCGAGCCGGGTGCGAGGCTGGGCTTGACCCACGGCCGGGGCTTAAGGCCCTTCTCTACGGCCTTCTTCGCCACCAACCCCGCGCCGACCATGACGCTCGGGTTGCTGGTGTTGGTGCAGGAGGTGATGGCCGCGATGACGACCGCGCCGTCCTCCAGGTCGCCGGCAGTCGCATCCGCCGCGCGCGTGGGCGTATGCGTGATACGCTCCGCTTCCTTGGGATAGACCTTCTGGAAGCTCTCCTTCACGCCGCCGAGCAGCACGCGGTCCTGGGGACGCCGCGGCCCGGCCATGCTGGGTAGCACGGTACTCATGTCAAGTTCGAGCGCGTCGGTGAAGATCGGGTCGGGCGAGTCGTCGGTGCGGAACAGTCCCTGCGCCTTGCAGTACCGCTCCACCAGGTCCACGAGTTCCTCGGAGCGGCCGCTCAACGCCAGATAGCGCAGCGTCTCCGCGTCGACCGGGAAGAACCCCATGGTCGCGCCGTACTCCGGCGCCATGTTGGCGATGGTTGCACGGTCGGGCAGCGTGAGGCGGCTGAGGCCGGGCCCGTAGAACTCCACGAACTTGTCGACCACCCCCCGCGAGCGCAGCATCTGGGTGACCGTGAGCACCAGGTCCGTGGCCGTCGAGCCCTCGGGGAGCGCGCCGGTCAATTTGAAACCGATCACCTGCGGCGCGAGCATGTAGATCGGCTGGCCGAGCATGACGGCCTCCGCCTCGATGCCGCCGACGCCCCAGCCGAGCACGCCCAGCCCGTTGATCATGGTCGTATGGCTGTCGGTGCCGACGAGCGTATCCGGGAACGCGACCTTGTCGCCGTCCACCAGCCGGGTCTGCACGACGCTTGCCAGGAACTCCAGGTTCACCTGGTGCACGATGCCGGTGGCCGGCGGCACGACGTTGAAATTATCGAACGCCTTCTGGCCCCACTTGAGGAACTCGTAGCGTTCGCGGTTGCGCTCGAACTCGCGCTCGGCGTTATACAGCAGGGCATATTGTGAGCCAAACTGGTCCACCTGCACCGAATGGTCGATGACCAGGTCCACGGGGATGAGGGGGTTGACGCGGCGCGGATTGCCGCCCGTGCGCGCCATTGCGGAGCGCATGGCCGCCAGGTCCAGAATCGCGGGCACGCCGGTAAAGTCCTGGAGGATGACGCGGGCAGGCTTGAACGGCAGTTCCTCCGCGGCGACATTGGCCGCATCCCAGGCAGCCAGTTGCGCTACATCGTCCTCGGTGACCGCGAAGCCGTCCACCTGGCGCAGCAGCGCCTCCAGCAGCACCTTGATGGAATATGGCAGCCGGGAAATGGCGCCGAGGCCGGCCTCCTCCAGTGCGCCCAGCCGGTAGTAGTAGACGGGCTCACGCGATCCCTCCAGGATGGCACGCGAGCCGAACGGGTTGCTAGTCATGAACACCCCCTCGTTGAGTTCTCAGTGCTTCAAGTCACAGGATTATAGCCGACGCCCGGAAGGCGTGTCAATCAGGTCGCGCACAAATGACCCCGCCGACCCCATATCAGATGCTCATGCCGGGCGGAAGGTGACACCGTCCTGGCGGCACAGAAGATATGCGCACGATACCCGTTCATCTGCGCGTAGACGCCCGCGGTCAGCCCCGCCAATCCTGCACCGATGATGACCAATCGCTTCATGGGCCGGCCCCCTTAGTCGCCTGTCTCCGCAGCGGATGGCGGGGTCACCAGCACCTTGTCGACGCGGTGACCATCCATGTCCACGACCTCGAACTGATATCCCTGCCATTGAAATGTATCGGATAGCTGCGGGATGCGTCCCAGGTGCATCATGACGAAGCCGCCGAGCGTTTCATAGGTTCCTTCCAGTGCGCCGGGCAGCTCGCTGAGCCGGAACAGCTCGGTGAAGTCACCCGCGGGAAGCGTGCCGTCCAGCAGCCACGAGCCATCGGGCCGCTGCACGGCCAATGCGCCTTCCGCGTGCTCGCCCGGCGCGGTGATGTCGCCTGCGACGGCCTCCAGCAAATCCTGCACCGTAACGAGACCCTGAATGCTCCCGAATTCGTCTACCACGAGCGCCATGTGCAGCCGCGAATTATGAAACAGCTCCAGTAACTGCACGGCGGGGAATGCTTCTGGCACGAACTGCGGCGCACGTATGACAGAGGTTATGTCCACTTCGGCCGTGGTCAACCGGCAGCCCAGCAGCGTCTTGGCTTCGACCACGCCGATCACGTTGTCGAGGCTGCCGCGTGACACCGGGAAGCGCGCGTGCCCGCTCTCCACGATTTGCGCGCACATCTCATCCCAGGAGTCCTCGCTGTCGAGCCAGACAATCTCCGGCCGCGGCGTCATCAGCGTACCGGCGCGGCGTTCGCCCAGGCGGAATACCCGCTGGGCGACCTCACTCTCGGCCGCGGACAGCACACCAAGTTGGGCGCCCTGCTCCAGCATGACCTTGATTTCCTCCTCCGTCACTGCCGGTTCGGAAGCCGCGGGGACGCGGATGAGCTTGATCAGCAGGTCCGTGGAGATGGTCAACACCCACACCAGCGGCGCAACGATCCGGGATAGCCCGCGCATCGGCCCGGCGACGATGGAGGCGATGCCTTCGGGGTTGTTGAGGCCGAGCCGCTTGGGGAGTAGTTCCCCGATGACGAGGGAGAGATAGGTGATGGCTCCGACCACGAGCGCCATCGCGATCGTTTCGCTGTAGGCTGCTATGGAGGGAAACCGCACTGCCAGCACCTCGGCAAGAGGTTCCGCAATGCGCGCGCCGCCGAACGCGCCCGCGAGGATGCCGATCAGCGTGATGCCAATCTGGACGGTGGACAGGAACTCATCGGGGTCGCGCGCCAGCTCGAGAGCAGCACGCGCGCGCTTGTTGCCCATATCGGCCCGCTGGTGCAGCCGCGCCTTGCGCGCCGAAACCACGGAAATCTCCGACATCGAGAAGATTCCGTTCAGGATCACCAACAGCAGGATGATCAGCACCTCAATGCCAACGTTTGCCATCCCTCACCTTTCCCGGCATCGCGTGCCCGTCTACATCATGGATCTGAGACTCTTTCCCGGAACGAGCTCACGACCGTCACGCTTCACGCACGTTGCATAGACCATTTTAGCCCAGCCGCAGGCCTGAGACAAACAACGAGGCGGGTGGCTCGTCTGAGCGCACCCGCCTCACGTTCTATTCCACGGTAGCCCGCCGGCTCACCCCTTGCCGCGGCGCCCCAACTGCGCGTCCGCCATGAAGAGCGCGTGGCCCTGCGTGCCAACCATCCGCAGCATATCGACGATTTCCGCTGCGTGCTTCTCTTCCTCGACCTGCTCGGTGATGAACCATTGCAGCATAATCTGGCTGGGATAATCGTTCTCCTGGAGCGCCAGGTCGTACAGCCGGGTGATGAGGCTGGTGACGAGCGCCTCGTGCTCCTGCACCTGCTCGAAGATGTCCAGCAGCGAACCGAACGTCGTCGGCGGCTGGTCAATCGCCTGCAAGGTCACCGCAGCGCCGCGGTCCTGGATGTAACCGAAGAACTTGAGCGCGTGCTCCTGTTCTTCTTTCGCCTGCATCGCCAGCCAGGAGGCCGCCCCGGGCATGTTATGCGCATCGCAGTGAGCCGACATGGAGAGGTAGAAGTAAGCCGAGTAAAGCTCGTGCTTGATCTGATCGTTAAAGGCCGTAAGAAGGGTATTGCTCAGCATCGTAGACTCCTTGAATTGGGATTGTGGATTAACTCAACGCATGTCATTGTAATGCCTTTCGCAGACCTGTCAAAGTCTTGGGGCAACGCACCAAACATGGGCGTCTACGACCCTCAGGTGGCCCACTCCTCGTCGCTCCCCGACAGCGCGTCGGTGGCCGGCCCGACTGCCAGCACGAGCACCAGGGAAATCAGCACTGCGGACGCCAGGCACCACATGCACACGGCCTTGATGATGAACAGTTCCAGGTAGGTCAGGTAGATGCTGAAGATGACCCCGAACAGCGCCATGCCCAGGAGTGCAGGCCCAGCCAGCCGCGCGAGCGACCGCGGGCCAAGGCGTCCTAAGGCCCAGGCAGCCAGGATGCCGATGTAGCCCAACGCGCCGAGGAGACCGACCGGCAGCACGCCGAAGAGCGTGGCAAACGGGCTCGCCTGCACGGCGTTGCAGTCACCGACCGGGCCGCACACCGCGGCGACGTCCTGCGTCTCGACATAGGTCAGGTAGAGCGCGACGCCCAGGCCAGCCAGGGCAATGACCGGCATCACCATCGAAGTTCCGCCCGGCACCGCGGGAACCTCCCGGCCCAACGCCAGGAGGACAGCTCCGACCAGCGCATAGAGCAGGGCCGCAACGAGAATCGCCATGACGACCCAGGCCAGTGCAAAGCCGTCCGCGCCGGCAGCCAGCGGCTGCACGCCGGTCTCGGCTTCGGTCAGCGCGGGGCGTGATACGAGATTCGACAGTACGCCGAAGATGACCAGGCTCAGAGAGAGGACCTTAGTGGCTCGAAATAGCATCCTCATTTCCCTCGTTCAAGGTGTACCGGAGACGGTCCGGGCGCCGGCCGCGACTGCCACAGGCCCGTCCAGGCGACGATGCCGTAGCCCAGCGTACAGAGCAGGAGAAACGGCATGCTGCCATACTGCCCATGCTGCCATGCGAGCACGAGGCCAACCAGTGCATAGGCCATCAGCCCCAGTTCGCCCAGGATCGTCCAGTCCGGCCGCAGCCGGTAAGCACTGTCCGCCCAGTGACCCTCGCGGCCTTCCAGCCGGAACTTGGGCGTCCGGCGGAACGTGCCGCCCCAGCGCGTCAGGCCCTCGTACACCGCGCGCGATGTGCTGAAGGTAATGCCTGCGGCCACGACCAGGAAGACCGGCAGGTACAGCAGCCGCTGCGGCCAGCGCGGGTGCAGCGCAGCCTGGCTGATCGCGAAGAGCAGAGGCGGCCCTAATCCGGCCAGCCCGAACACCATCCAAACGGCCGACTGGGGCTGCGGACTCAGGAGCAGCGGCAGCGAGGCCAGCAACAGGATGACGACCAGCGGTTGCGTGAAATACCCGCTGACGTGCACCAGCGCCATCAGCTTCTGGCGCAGAGGCAGCTTGCTGCGCAGGATCGGCCAGCTCAGTTTGCGCAGGCACTGGATGGAGCCCTTCGCCCAGCGCACCTGCTGGCGCTTGAACGCCTCCATCTGCGCGGGCAGCTCGGCCGGCGCCTCGACGTCGGGCAGGTACAGGCAGCGCCAGCCGGTGAGCTGCGCGCGATAGCTCAGGTCCATGTCCTCGGTCATCGTGTCGGCCTGCCAGCCGCCCGCATCCTCGATGCAGGCCCGGCGCCACAGCCCACCCGAGCCGTTGAAGTTGATGAGCAAGCCGGCACGGCTGCGCGCGGTCTGCTCGACGACGAAGTGGCCATCCAGAGCGAGCGACTGCACGCGGGTCAGGGGCGAATATTCCTCGTTGAGATGTGTCCAGCGGGTCTGAACCATGCCCGCATCCGGCTGCGCCAGCAGCACCGGCACGGTCCGCCGCAGGAAGTCCGGCTGGGGCCGGAAATCGGCATCGAAGACGGCGACGATCTCCGCGTCGGTCTGGGCCAGGCCCCAGGCCAGCGCGCCGGCCTTGAACCCCTGCCGGTCGACCCGGTGCAGCACCTGCACGTCGAGCCCAGCATGCCGGTGCTGCGCAGCCCGCGCCTCAGCCAGCGCAGTCGTATCGTCGGTCGAGTCGTCCAGCACCTGCACCGTGAGCCGGTCCGCCGGGTAGTCGAGCGCAGCCGCCGCGTCGATCAGCCGCTCGACGACGTGACGCTCGTTGTAAATGGGCAGCTGCACTGCAACGCGCGGCCAATCACCTTCAGCGATGTCGGCGCGGGGCGCGACGGTCCGGCGATGCCGGAGATACAACAACGTCAGCACGAGTGCCTGGAGCGCATAGATGCTCAGCCACACCAGCGCCGCCGTATAGACAATACGAATCAAACAACCACCTTTCGATACTCCATCGGACAGACCCTCGAGTTCTTATGCCAGCACGCGGTCGAGCGCACCCAGTAGTGTGACGACGTTCTCCGCCCGGCACGACTGCCCCATGAGGCCGACCCGCCAGTACCGGCCCTTCAGCGAGCCCAGCGCGCCTGCGATGTCCACGTTGTACTCCGCCAGCAGACGGCCGCGCACCGCAGCCTCGTCCGCACCTGCGGGCACGCGCACCGTGGTCAGGCTCGCCAGGCGATATTCGGGCGGCACCAGCATGGACATGCCCCGCGGCTCCAGCCCTTCCCACAGCATCCGGCTGACCTGCGCGTGCCGTTCGAAGCGGGCGGCGAGCCCTTCCTCTGCGGCCAGCCGCAGCGCCTCGCGCAGCGCGAACATCATGCTCGCCGGGCCGGTGTGGTGATACACCCGCTCCGCGCTCCAATACTTGCGCTGGAGCGTCAGGTCGAGGTACCAGCTCTGCACTTTGGTCGTGCGGGCCGCGAGCGCAGCCTCCGCGCGCGGGCCGACGGTGATAGGCGCGAGGCCGGGCGGCGCGCTCAGGCACTTCTGAGAGCCGGTGTAGCAGATGTCGATGCCGATTTCGTCCACGGGGACGGAGACGCCGCCGAGCGAGGCGACCGTGTCCACCAGCAGCAGTCCGCCGTGCCGGTGCACGACCTCCGCAATGGCGTGGAGTGGCTGGGCGATGCCGGTAGAGGTCTCGCCATGCACGATGGCGACCAGCTTGGCGGGGCGCTCATCCAGCGCCTGCGCGACCTGCCGCTCGCTGATGACCTGGCCCCAGGGCACGTCGATGCGCCGCACGTCCGCGCGCGCCCGGGTCGCCATCTCGACCATCCGCTCCCCGAAGTAGCCCGCGACGCAGATGAGCACCGGGTCGCCCTCTTCGATGAAGTTGTAGAGCGCAGCTTCCATGCCTGCACTGCCCGTGCCGGGCAATGCCAGGGTCAGCGGGTTCTGCGTCTGGAACACCATACGCAGGAGCTCCTGGGTCTCATCCATGACGGCCAGGTAACTCGGGTCGAGATAGCCGACCAGCGGCGTCGCCATCGCGCGCAGCACGCGCGGATGCACCATGCTGGGCCCGGGGCCTAACAGCAGTCGCGCCGGCAGATCGAGGTCATAATAGCTCTGCGTTTGTCGCATGATACGCTCCCTTCAGAGGTCAGCCACAGGACATTCGGTCATTGTAGCCGGGCGAGCGGGCATTGTCAAAGAAACCCGGTTTTTGGAAAAACCGGGTTTCTGACGCGGGCAAGCGCTGTCACATAGATCCGGCCAGTTCGTTCATGCGGTATTGGCACGCGCGCCCCATTGTGTTAATATAAGCGCAGAGTTTACCGTATGGAGAGAACCGTGCCCCATCCACTCCTCACGGCAGCACAGGCGACCGGCACGCCGGTGATTGAGGGCGAAAACGCGACCCTGCTCTGGCAGGGGAACGCGCCGCCGCTCATCGCGGGCGATTTCAACGGCTGGGACACGCGGTCCTCGCCGGCATGGGAGCGATTGACCAGGAGCTTGTGGGGGTACACCCTGACGCTCCCGCGCGACGCGTACATGGAATATGCCTTCTTTACCGGAGAGACCGAGCAGGACCGCATCACCGACCCGCTCAACCCACGCAATACGCCCAACGGCATGGGCCACACCAACTCGTACTTCTACATGCCGGAGGCCGCGCCGACACCGTTGACGCGCCGCGCGCGCAGCGTGCCGAGGGGTGAAGTCACACGCCACGTCATGGAGAACCGGTGGCTGCTGGCGAACGGCAGGCGCGCCGTATACCTGTACCAGCCGCCGGTGAGTGAGCCGTGCCCGCTCGTCGTGGTGTATGACGGGTTCGAGTACTACCGCCGCGACCATCTGCCCACTATCGTGGACAACCTGATCAACCAGCGGCGCATCCGGCCCATCGCGCTGGCCATGGTTGCACACGGCGGGCCGGCGCGAGGGATCGAGTACGGATGCAGCGAGGCCACAGTCGGTGTTCTGATGGAGCACGTGCTCCCGCTGGCCGAGGAACACCTCCATATCATTCCGGCGCAGGCCGCCGCGGGCAGCTACGGCGTGATCGGCGCATCCGCGGGCGGCCGCATGGCGCTCTTCACCGCGCTGCGCGTGCCGGGCATCATCGGCCGCGTGCTCAGCCAGGCCGGCGCGTTCCGGTTTGACATGTACGAGTCGGTGCTGTTCGATCTTGTGCGCCATGTGCCACGGCAGCCCGTGCAGGCCTGGCTGGATTGCGGCACGTTCGACTTCCTGCTGCCGGGCAACCAGGAGATGGCCGCACTGCTCGCTGAGCGGGGATACGAGGGCGGCTATCACGAGTATCGTGCCGGACACAACCACCCGGCCTGGCGCGACCACATCGCCGCCGGGCTGGAGGCACTGTACAGACCTTAGCGATGTTCCGACTGAACATCCCATGTTCCGCCGAAACGTTTCTACGACAACCAGGGGAGGAACCATGCTCTTAGGCATCGATGTCAGCACGACCGGCGCAAAGGCGCTGGTCATCAACGAACAGGGCGAGGTCATCGCCAGCGCGACCGAGGAGTACCCGCTGTACACGCCTCGCCCGCTGTGGAGCGAGCAGGACCCGGCGGACTGGTGGACCGGCGCGCAGCGCGCCATCCGCCGCGCGCTCGCCATGCCCGGCGTCTCGGCCAATGACATCCAGGGCATCGGCCTGACCGGCCAGATGCACGGCTTGGTGCTGCTGGACGAGGCGGGCAACGTGCTGCGCCCCGCGATCCTGTGGAACGACCAGCGGACCGGCCCCCAGTGCGAGGAAATCACGGCCTGGGCGGGCGGACTGAAGCGGCTGATTGCGCTCACCGGCAACGCGGTGCTGCCCGGCTTCACCGCGCCCAAGGTCGTCTGGGTGCGCCGGAACGAGCCCGCGGTCTACGAGAGGATCGCGCACATCCTCCTGCCGAAGGACTACATCCGCTACTGCCTGACGGGCGAGTTCGCCACCGAAGTCTCGGACGCCTCCGGCACGGCCCTCTTCGATGTGGGCAACCGGCGCTGGTCCGCGACGATGGCCGGGCTGCTCGAGATCCCCATGGGCTGGCTGCCGGATTGCTACGAATCGCACGTCGTGTCGGGCAAGATCAGTGGAAGCGCAGCGGCGGCGACCGGACTGGCCGCAGGGACGCCGGTGGTCGGCGGCGGCGGCGACCAGGCGGCGCAGGCGGTCGGCAGCGGCATCGTCCGCCCCGGCATCATCTCCGTCACGAGCGGCACGAGCGGCGTCGTGTTTGCGTACGCGGATAGCTATGCACCCGAGCCGGACGGCCGCGTGCACGTCTTCTGCCATGCCGTCCCGGGCGCGTGGCATGCGATGGGCGTGATGCTCTCCGCCGGCGGCGCATTCCGCTGGTTCCGCGATACGCTGGCCGGCGAGGAACGCGCCGAGGCTGCGGCCGCGGGCGGCGACCCGTACGACCTGCTGACCGCGCAGGCGGCGAGGGTGCCGCCGGGCGCGGAGGGGTTGCTCTTCCTGCCCTATCTGACCGGCGAGCGCTGCCCCTACCCCGACCCCAATGCGCGCGGCGCGTTCGTCGGGCTGACGCTGCGCCACGGCAAGGGCCACATGGTGCGGTCGGTGCTGGAAGGCGTCTCTTACGGTCTGCGGGACAGCCTGGAACTCATCAAGGGGCTGGGCGTACCCATCGAGCAGGTGCGTGCCTCAGGCGGCGGCGCGCGCAGCCCACTCTGGCGGCAGATTCAGGCGGACATCTTCGGGACGGAGCTGGTGCTCATCAACGTGACCGAGGGGGCCGCGTTCGGCGCGGCGCTGCTCGCCGGCGTCGGCGCAGGGGTGTACCGCGACGTGCGCGAGGCGGTGGACGCCGCGGTGCGCGTGGTAAGCAGCACGGCGCCCAACCCGGACGCTGCGCAGGCGTATGAAGGTCTCTACCCGCTCTACCGCGGCCTGTACCCCGCGCTGAAGCCGACGTTCGACGCGCTGGCGTAGGGTGCGGGCGGCGCAACGGATGCCGCTGCGCGGGCCACGGATAAACGGATACGAGAGTCTGCCTGCCGTCCACAATCCAAGTGGGCGGCAGATGCCTTTGTATCCTGACTGTGTCGCTCATTTGGCTTGACTAATCAGTTGACTAAGTGTAGAATCAACCCAAATCACAGGTTACAGAGGTCCGGGCATGACTGTTACTGTCAATATCCATGAAGCAAAGACTCACCTGTCGCGCCTCTTGATGCGCGTGCAGGCGGGGGAAGAGATAATCATCGCGCATGCAGGAAAGCCAGTCGCGCGATTGGTTTCTGTGAAACAGACAAATAAGCGTCGCAAG
This sequence comes from uncultured Anaerolineales bacterium, assembly GCA_964614645.1. Taxonomy (GTDB): domain Bacteria; phylum Chloroflexota; class Anaerolineae; order CG2-30-64-16; family CG2-30-64-16; genus MWBF01. The sequence goes on along the minus strand of CAZTMA010000029.1, from coordinate 28,838 downwards.
CCAGGCTCTGCGGCGGGTCTCTTCACCGTGCCTCAGAACTTCAATGAGCCCTTGAGCGAGGATGTGCTGAGGGATTTCGGCGTATGAGGGCGCTGCTTGACACTCATACGTTCCTCTGGTGGGTGACGGACGATCCGCAGCTTTCGCCGCTGGCACGCACCATCATTGAAGATGGCGCTAACGAGCTGTACCTCAGCGCGGCAAGCGCATGGGAAATCGCAATCAAGGCACAGACCGGGAGGCTGCCGCTGCCCGTCTCGCCGGCGGAATTCGTCCCGCAGCACATGCAGGCGAGCGGGTTCGAGCCGATGCCGGTTCAGATCACCCACGCACTGCGCGTATACGATCTGCCGCCCCTTCACCGTGATCCGTTTGACCGCCTGCTGGTCGCACAAGCATTGGCGGAAGGATTGCCGATCATTACCGCCGATCCGCTGATCCGGCAGTATGAGATCGAGACACTCTGGTAGAGGATATACTCCATAAACAAAAACGCTCAAACCAGTTGGCTTGAGCGTCCCTTATACCCCCAGCAGGACTCGAACCTGCAACCTTATGCTTAGAAGGCATCTGCTCTATCCTTTGAGCTATGGGGGCTTTTACCCGTTGATTGTAGCCAAAGCGGGGGACAGTGTCAATTTGGGTTTGTAGTAAGCGCTTCAGCGCCGTGCGAAGGCGCTGAAGCGCCTACTACAAACGGGTTCAACCCGCAAGTTCCTCCGGCGACGCCAACGTATCCGCGTACGCGAGGAACGCCGCGGTATCAGGGAACACGCGCTGCGACAACGCACGCACGACCCAGTTGGCCCGCATCGGCGTAATCGTGATGACAGGGATGCCCTTTTGATAGGCCACGTACATCTCCAGCGCCGTGCCCATGCTGGCCTGCGGCACGTAGGCGATCAGCACGTCGCAGCCGGTCGCCAGCTCCATCAGCGCGAAGAGGGTCGCCTTCGCGGCCTCGTCATCGTAGGTCACGCTGTTGGGGTGCAGTTGCAGCGGGTCCACGACCTCCAGTTCCGGCCAGCGCGCGTTGAGCGCGGCGGCCAGCTCGTTGCGATACCCCTGGTCCTCGATGTCATCATCCACGCGCGACGCCTGCATGACGCCGCCGATAAACACGCGCATTACCCCTCCTTATGCAAACCAAAGGTGTTTTCGATCACGCCCGGCAGCAGGCTGTAGACCGACCGCCCCATCGCCCGCTCGAAATCATCGCGGATCTGGAACATGGCCCGCCACTTCGGCACGACCAACGGCGTCGGCCCGTAACGCAGCAGCACGTCCACCATCCGCTTCTCCATCAGCACATACCCGTCGGCCATCGCCAGCGAGTCGCACAACTGGATGAGCCGGTCGTAGTCATCGAACTCGACCGCGGCCAGGTAATCCTCGATGAAGCGCAGCTCAGCAGGTGTGCAGTCGAACTCGCCGAAGATCGCGCCGATGTCCTTGTACGCGAACGAATGGGTCAGCGCCACTCTCGCAGCCGGCTCATACCCCCGGTCGCTCAAGTAGCGATACCCGTCGTAGATGTGCCGGTTGCCGGTGACGCCTGCGCGTCGCCCCATGTCGTGGAGCAGGCCGACGATGTAGGCGTGCTCCGTATCCAACCCCGGCAGGTGCGCCGCAATACGCTCCGCAGCCTGCGCCACCAGGATCGAATGCGCGGTCCACGGGCCGGGATTCAGCTCCCCAGCCTCGCGCAACATCGCCTCCGCCTCACCCCTCGAAGGCAAATTCACCTCTTCTCCCGTTCTCCTGTTCACCTCTTCACCTCTTCACCTCTTCACCCCGTCGCCTCTTCACAATCATACCCGCATTCGCGCCCTGCCGCGAATCGGTGGTATACTGGCCGACTGTGCTCGATGAGCAGCAACCGGAGGAACAGGCATGCAACCCACTATCCTGGCCGTCGACCTGGGCGGCACGCAGATTCGCGCTGCATTGTGCGACCCGGACGGCCAGATTTACCGCCGGACCACGCGGCCCACGCTGGCCGCGGAAGGCCCGGGGCCCGTTATCGCCCGCATCAAGGATGCCATCTCCGAAGTGATCGAGGGCCTCCCCACCGAACAGCTCACGGGTGCCGGCATCGGCTCGCCCGGGCCGCTGGACCCGATGCAGGGCGTCGTCATCAGCGCGCCCAACCTGCCCGGCTGGTGTAATGTGCCGCTGCGCGACATCGTCAGCGAGCATGTGGGCCGGCCCGCCTACCTGGGCAACGACGCCAACGTCGCGGGGCTGGCGGAAACGCTGTACGGTGCGGCGCGCGGGGAGCGGGATGTCATCTATCTGACCATCAGCACTGGGGTCGGCAGCGGTATCATCACGGACGGCAGGCTCGTCCTGGGCGTGCGCGGGCTGGCCGGCGAAGCAGGGCACATCGTCGTGATGGCGGATGGCCCGCTGTGTGGCTGCGGCAATCGGGGCTGTGTGGAGGCTTTCGCTGCTGGCACAGGCATCGCCAGCTTCGTGCGGGAGCAGTTGAGTGCGGGCGTCGAGAGCCAGGTATACACCCTGGTGGACGGCGACCTGGCGCGGGTCAGCGCCCGCATCATCAGCCAGGCTGCCCGCGCCGGCGATGCGCTGGCCTGCGAGGCGTTCCGCCGCGCGGGGCGCTATCTGGGCATTGGCATCGCCAACCTGCTCTACCTGTTCAACCCGCGCATGGTCGTGCTGGGCGGCAGCGTGATGAAGTCGGGCGACCTGCTGATGGATGCGATGTGGCAGGCGATCCGTACGCTCGCGAAGCCCGCTTATGTCGAGGGATTGACCATAGTTCCGGCCGCGCTCGGTGACGATGTGGGCCTGCTCGGCGCGGCCGCGCTCGTCGTCCAGGAGCAGCATCTGCTCGATAACGCCGCGCAGTAAACCGTTGATATCAAAGGACTCAAGACAGGCGAACCACCATGCATATCGCAATCATCGGACTCCCCAACTCGACCAAGACGACCATCTTCAACGCGCTCACCCGCGGCAATCTTGAGACCGCCGCGTTCAGCTCCGGCCAGTTCGACGTCCACTCCGCCACCGTAGACGTGCCGGACGAGCGCGTGGACCGCCTGTCGGCCATGTTCAAGCCGCGCAAGACTACCTACGCCAAGGTCACCTATGCGGATATCGCGGGGCTGGCGAAGGGCGTCGGCGAAGGCGGGCTGAGCGGCCCCCTGCTCAACACGCTGAGCCAGAGCGATGCGTTGCTTCACGTGGTCCGTGCGTTCGAGGACCCCGACGTGCCCCACACCGAGGGCAACGTCGACCCGTGCCGCGACCTGGCGATCATCGATGGCGAGCTGCTGCTCTCCGACATGATCATCATCGAACGGCGTATCGAGCGGTTGCAGGCGCAGCTCAAGAAGGGCGGCGACAAGCAGGCGAAGGCCCGCGACGAGGTTGAGCTGGCGCTCTTCCTGCGGCTCAACGAGACGGTGAACGCGGGCGCGCCGCTGCGCGACATGGAGCTGACGCCGGCGGAGCAGAAGATGCTGCGCAACTACGGCCTGCTGACGCTCAAGCCGATGCTCGTCGTGCTCAACGTGGGCGACGCGGCTGCCGATACGATCATCGAGTCGCTCTGCGACTACCGCCACCGGCATACGACGATCGGCGCGCTGCAGGGCCGGCTGGAGATGGAGCTGGCGCAGATGCTGCCGGAAGAGGCCGCCGAATTTCTATCGGAATACGGCATCACCGAGCCGGGGTTGAATCGCATCATTCGCATGAGCTATTCGCTGTTGGGGCTGCACAGCTTCTTCACGGTCGGTGAGGATGAGGTCCGGGCGTGGACCATTCCCGTGGGCGCACACGCGGTGGAGGCGGCAGGCACCATTCATACGGACCTCGCACGCGGCTTCATCCGTGCCGAGGTCATTGCGTACGACGCGCTGATCGCCGCGGGCAACATGGTGGCGGCGAAGCAGAAGGGGCTGCTCCGGCTGGAGGGAAAGGAATACATCGTCCAGAACGGGGACATCCTGAACATCCGGTTCAATATCTAGCAGCCCTAACGCGCCAACCACACCCGCCGCAGCGCAGGCCACAGCCGCGCCCAGCGGCGGGTGCGCTTTTTCTCTCTCCCGGGCTCGGTCTCTGGCTTCGGCCCGAACTGCGCCGCCTCGTAGTTGTGCAGCAGGTCAGACGCATCAGCCTCCACTACATCAGCCGCAGCGCGCGCACCGTGCTTCAACACCCTGACATGCCGTGCCTTTTCCGTCGCCGCGCCCACTACTCCCCGGACAAACTCGCGCGGGGTGTCCGCCGGCGCAGGGGGGCGGCCCAGCCGCCTGCCCCAGGCCATCAGCCGCGCGTAGGCAACGCCGGTGGCATCTGTGGCCGAGAGCGGGCTAAACACCAGCCGCATGAAGCGCACGAACGACCAGAGCAGGAGCAGGCCGGTCAGCACAGCCAACACGTTGGAAGTGGCAGCCTCGCGCTGCTCCTCCGCGAGGTTGACCTCGCCCAGCTCGCGCAGCTCGGCCAGGCCCGGGTCGAAGTCGGGGATCATGCCGAGGTAATCCGGCGTGAAGGTGGCCGGGTCTGACGCGATGCGCAGCGGCGGCTCCTGGCCGGGGGTCGGCTCGAAGCGCACCCAGCCTACCCCGCTGAAGTACAGCTCCGGCCAGGAGTGGGCGGAGAGTTCGGTGACCGTATACTCGGCGGTCTGCACGTCATAGCTGCCCGTGGCATACCCGACCGCCAGCCGTGCGGGGATGCCGCTCATCCGCGCCAGGACAACCATCGAAGACGCGAAATAGTCGCAGTAGCCCCGCTGCAGGTCGAACAGGAACCACGAGACCAGCTCGCGTCCCTCGGGCGGCGCCGGGACATCCAGCGTGTACTCCAGCCGTCGCAGTGCGGTCTCGATGGCAAGGGCCCGGTCGTAGGGATGGAGCGTCGCGGGCGCCGTCTCCTCGAGAAAGGCCGCGAGCCGCGCATCCAGCCCCGCCGGCAGTTGGAGGTAAAGCGCGGCGACTTCCGATGGGTATTCGACGGGTGTCGCGCGCAGGAGGGTGGCATCCGGCACGAAGAGGTTTGACAGGACCGTGTACTCGCGCGGCGCACCTGTCGCGGATAGCGATACCAGCTCGCCGGGCGGATAGTAGCGCGCCCGGTACGGCCGGTCCGCGCTGACCGGCTCGCCCGCAGCATAGATGACGCCGCGCGTGGCCTCGATCACCTGCACGGAACTGACGAGCGCGCGGCCGGGGGCACGCTCCATCTCGCTATGCCAGGGCTCGCCCGCGGCAAACGCGGCCTCGGTCACCGGCACAGTGCCGGCATCCCAGCCCCGGCCGGTGTAGTGCGCAAACGTCTGACCGCGCCAGTAGAGGCTCTGCCCCGGGTCGCCGCCCCGCGTGCGCACTCGCAGCGCAACCTCGCGGCCCAACTCCGGCCGCCCGCCCAGCAGGTGCGCCCGGGGCAGCCCGCCCTCGGCCACGCCCAACGCAGGAACCAATGAGCGCACGGGCTGGGAAGCCTCGAAGCTGGCGGAGACGCGCGTCTCGACCTCCTTGTAGGGCGACTCGAAGATGCGCCAGAAGGCCTGTGAGAAGTCATAGGACGCGACGAAGGGCAACGCGGGCGCCAGGACCATGGTGACGGACGCAATGCCGAGGCCGATCAGCACCATGTCCAGCCGGATTTCGGGCGAATAGTCCGTGCCGGTCCGCTCCCAGTGGCGCATCAGCCACGACAGCCTCGACGTAACGAGCAGCATCGCGGTGGCGCCCAGGAAGGTGATGAGCGACCAGCGCGTGTCGTCAACCCAGAAGGCCAGCTGCGCCAGGACAATGCCCGTGGGCAGCAGCGCGACGAAGGACTGGCCCCGCCGCGCAATCCACCAGCCCGCCCACGCCGCGAAGCACCAGGCCAACAGCCCCGCCAGCCCGATGACGACCAGGTTGTCGGGCACGCCCGGCCCGTTGACCAGCCCATCCACCCACCAGGCGACGCGCTGGCCGTAGCCCGCGAGGGCATCCCACTGGTCGCGGAAATAGGTGATGGACGGCGCGGGCGCGGCCTGCTCACCCGTCTGCCAGGCGAGCCAGCGGGCCACCTGCCCGACGAACGGCCCGACCCGCACCACCTGTACGCCCCACGCCATCGTCGCAGCGATGCCCGAGACTCCCAGAATGAGAGCCGCCGCAATGCCCGGCAGCCGCGGCCGGTAGGCCAGCCACCAACTGAACGACAGGCCCAGGAAGGATAGCCAGATGGCAGGTCGCAGCCCCGGCACGAGTTGGCTGTCCACTGCAGCATAGGGCAGCGCCAGCACGACGCCAAGCGCCAGCAGATAGACCAGCCACCCCTCGTCCGGCCGCAAGCGGCGCAACGCCCGGATGAAGAACGGCGGGGGACCCATATCGGCGGCGGGCAGGCTCTCACCTACAGACATGGCTGGGGCCTCATATCTCTTCCTCGACGCGCACCGGAATCACCCGGCCCGAGCCCAGCAGCGCCTTCAATTCTGTTCGCTGGCGCTTGATGCGCTCCACCGGGCGGAAGGGGAAACCCTGGCTGATGACCGTGTGCGGGATGCGCTGCTGGCCGAGCAGAGCCCGCAGCCGGTCGAGCTGCCCGGGAGTGCCCTCAGGCGGGTCGAACGTGGTCGCGTCCAGCAGGATGACGGTCGGCGCGTTGCCGCGGCTCATGAGCGGCAGCAGCGGCGCCACCCAGTCGCCGTCCTGCGATGGGGTGATGAGTGCCAGCGTCCGCCCGCTGCCCAACGTCGGCCCGGCCTGCGTGAGAAGACCGGCAAGCGATGTGCCCACCTGGGGCTCGGCCTCCGCGAGTGCGCGGAGGATGCGCCACAACTGCGCGGGGCCCCGGCTGGGCGCCAGCATGATGGGGCTGCGGCCCGCCATCAGCAGGCCCACTGCGCGGCGCTCACCCTGGCGGAGATACTGCGCCGCCAGTGATGCGGCAAGGATGACGGCATATTCCTGCGTGGCCTCCGCCTCAGCTCCCGCCTGCACCGCCGCGTCCAGGTCCACGACGAGCCAGAGGTCGCCGGAAGGCTCACGATCGAACTCGCGCACCATCAGCGCACCATGATGCGCGGTTGCGGGCCAGTGGACGCGGCGCAGTGGGTCGCCCGCCGTGTACTGGCGCACGCCGCCCACCTGGATGGTCTCCTCGACGGATCGCTCGGGTGATATGGAACGTCCCGGCGCGCGTCCGCGCGGCAGTTCCAGGTTGGGCAGGTACGAGGCGCGGGGGTAGACCATGATGGTCGTGACATCGTCATAGTGGTGGGTGACCCGGAAGAAGCCGAGCGGGTCGCTCATCTCCAGGTCCCACGGGCCGAGCCGGAACACCCCCCGGCGCTGGCACAGCCCAGCCATCGTCCACGTCCGCTCCGACTGCCCGGCGACCGTCTCCACCCGGTCCACGCTGTAACCGGGCACGTCCGAGCGGTCGCGGACGTGCGCCCACAGCACGGGCAGGGCGCTGTCGTTGATGAGGGTGAATTCCTCGTGCAGCTCGTCGCCTGCAACGACCCACGTGCCGAGCGTGCGCCGCACGGCCGTGACCCGGTCGCGCATGACCCGCGCCCAGCCGTAACCTATCAGGAGGAGCGCGCCCAGGCCGACCAGGAGCCAGCTCCAGGCCCGGTCCGGGCTGACCAGTTGCACAATCAGCAGCCCGGCCCAGGCAACGAACGGGATTACGCTTGCCGGCGCCATGCGCCGCGTAGGGTGGCCATTGGCTTCCATGACAGGAGTGAGTATACTACACGGGTGAACCACACAACAAGGAGTCAGCGATGACCAGTCACACTGTCGCACCGGGCGTGCCCCTCTTCCGCAAGCTGGCGGATGACCAGCTCGCGGCCATCCACGGCGCCAGCCTCTCCATCCTGGAGCGTACGGGCGTCCAGCTGCATCATCCGGAAGCGTTGGCCCTGCTCCGCTCGGCGGGCGCGCAGGTCTTGGATGACGGCTGGGTGCGCATCCCGCCCGCGCTCGTCGAGTGGGGGCTGCGCACCGCGCCTAAGCGCATCACTTGGGCCAACCGCCAGGGCCGGCCGGTGGTGGCGCTGCAGGGCCGCAATGTACATTATGGGCCGGGGTCAGACTGCCCGAACGTGATCGATGTGCGCACCGGCGAGCGGCGGCCCGGCACGCTGGCCGACATCCAGGAGGCTGCACGCGTGCTGGACGCGCTGCCCAACATCGACTTCCTGATGTCGTTCTGCATGGCGTCGGATGTGCCGCAGGTCATCGCGGATCGCTACCAAATGGCCGCGCTGCTATCCAACAGCACCAAGCCCATCCTGTTTGTGACGACGGAATTTGCAGGCTGCGTGGATGCAGTCGAGATGGCGGAAATCGTCGCAGGCGGCGCAGACGCGCTGCAGCGCAACCCCACCTGCGCCTGCTATATCAACGTGACCTCGCCGCTCGTCCACAACACGGAGGCGCTGGACAAGCTGCTGTTCATGGCCGGCCGCGGCCTGCCCTGCACATACAACCCGGTCGTGTTGCGCGGAGCCAACGGTCCCATCACGCCTGCGGGCGCGGTCGCGCTCGGCAACGCGGGCGAGCTGGCGGGCCTGGTCGTCGCACAGCTCAAGCGCGAGGGCGCGCCGGTCATCCTCTCCGGCGGGACGCAGGACATGCTCGACATGCGCTCGACCGGCGATGTCTACGCGGCGCCCGAGAACCGCGTGCTCTGCGTGGAGATGGCCCACTACTACGACATGCCCATCTTCGGGCTGGGCGGCTGCTCGGACTCGCAGCTGCCCGACGAGCAGGCCATGATGGAGATCTCGCTGACCCTGCTGGCCGAGACGCTGGCCGGCTCGCACCTCATTCATGACGTGGGCTACCTGGCCTCCGGCATGACCAACTCGCTCGAATCGATCGTCATGGCCGATGAGATGATCAACTGGGTCAAGCGGTTCATGCAGGGGACGGAGGTCTCCGCGGAGACGCTGGCGCTGGATGTGATTGCAGTTGCGGGTCCCGCTAACACCTTCATGCAGCACGACCACACGCGGGCGCACTACCGGGAGGACTGGTATCCGAAGCTGGTGGAGCGGCGCAACTGGGACGCCTGGTCGGCTGCGGGCGGCAAGTCCTTCCGCGAGCGGGCACGCGAGCGCGCGCTCAAGCTGGCCGAGACGCACCACCCCGAGCCCCTGCCCGCTGACGTGGCCGCCGCGCTGCAAGGGGTCATCGACCGCGCCGCCGCCCGGTGGGTGTAAGTCGTATTATGACACTCCCAGATATCATCCGGTCGGAGCTCGGCCGGCTCCGGTGCGACTACGCCTTCTACTGCCGGCTTCCGAACCAGGAGCCCCTCCTGCTCCAGAACCGCGACCGGTTCCTCTCGGCGTCCATCATCAAGGTTCCCATCCTGTACGCGTGGGCCTATCTCGAAAGGACGGGCCGCGTGAGCCGGGACGAGATGTGCGAGCTGGACTTCGAGGCGCAGGTGGAGGGGTCGGGGCTGGCGCGGCTGCTGCACACGCGGCGGCTGCCGTTCCACGATGTGCTGCTCCTGATGATCGCGCTGTCGGACAACCTCTGCACCAATCTGGTCATCCGCCGCATCGGCATCGAACGGCTCAACGACATCTTCCGCGGCCCGCTCGGCCTGCGGGAGACGCGCGTCGAGCGCAAGCTGTTCGACTACGCGGCGCGGGCAGAGGGCAAAGACAACTGGATCTCGGCGCGCGACTGTGTGCGGTTCTTCACGCTGCGCGACGAGCTGCCCGCCGAACAGCGCGCGTGGATCGACCCGCTGTTTCTGGCCTGCGTCGACCTCGGACTATGGCTGCGCAACGTGCCGCGCGATACGGTGGCGTTCTATCACAAGTCCGGCAACATCGAGGGTGTCCTGCACGACTGGGGATACACCGAAGACGCAGACCTGTTCCTGCTCACGCAGAACGTGCAGGACGAGTCAGAGGTCTATGCGGTGCTGGACCGGCTGGGGCCGCTGCTGCTTACGCGGGAGGGAACATCCCTATAGTTGGAAACGTCCACTCGCGGGAATAACTTTGTAGCTGAAGTTTGCGACGAAGGCCATGAGCTTCTCGCGCAAATCGCGCCAGTCGTCGCTGGCGAGAATCTGCTTCATGGTGTCCAGGTCATCCGTCACGGCGCCCGTAAGAATCTGCGGGCCTTTGCCGTAGACCGTGTACCACGCTTCCGTCGGTTGCAGGCCCAGGCGCATCAACCCAGGGGCAAACTCCTGCATGATGAACTCGAAATACGGCTGCTCTTGCCCTGATTTGATGTCCCACTTCAACAGAAGCTTTACCATGGGCGGCCTCGTCAGTAGATGAATCGAATGCCATGAGGATACCAGAGTCGAATGCTTTGCGCAAATCATTGTGCAGGCGTGCGCGGAGCACCCTGTTGGGTAATGGCGTCTCGGAGCGTATCACCCTCGCCTGGCTGGTTGCAGCCCTCCTGTTGAGCGTGCTGCCGGGCTTTGCGCTGGCGGCGCAGGACGCGCCTGACGTGCTGACGCTCGCAGAGCAGGCGGCAGATGCGGGCGATGCGACTGAGGTCCGGCGGCTGCTGCGCCAGACCTACGGCGACGAAGCTGCCTTCCTGCCGGATGCACCGCCACCCGTGGCAGCGCAGGCCCTCCTCGCCGTGATGACCGCACCCGGCGAGCGCATCTACGACCTGCGCCTCGTGCCTGCGGGTGAGACAGACGCTGCGCCGGCACTGCTCGCCCAGGCAGCAGCCGTGCTCGATGGGATTGCAGACGCCCACTCGTCGGGCGACCGGCTGACCGTCCGCCTCGCGTTCAGCGATACGACGGACCTGCTGGCGCAGCAGGCACGCTTCCGGGCCGCGCTCCTCACTGAGCCGGAACTGGCGCTCCTGGCGGCTGCACTCGCACCGGCTGAGTTGACCTGGGGCTCCGACGCGCTCCCCCTCGCGCACGCAGTGCTGTACCGGGAGGATGTGAACCTGGGGCCGGCCGCCGCAGCCTGCGAGGGCCGTGCAGCCGTACTGGATGCGGCAGCCGCCGCGCCCGCCGGGGACGATCGGCTGGCCCGCCTTCAGGCCCGGCTCTGGACAGCCGATGCCGCTGCGTGGCGAGCATTCTGCACGCGCAGCCGGGCTACTTACACGGTGTCGTTGGCGGCAGAGCGCCCGGCCCGGCGGTGGGAAGTTGCGGCCGGCGCGACGCGGATACTGGAAGCGCAGGCCCGCGTGTGGCGCTCCGACCGGCTCGCAGGGCTGGCCGCGGGGGCCGCGCTGGCGATAGTCCTGTTCGTTGCTGCGCTCTGGCGCGCGAGCGCGCGGCCGGCGGAGCTTACCGCGGAGGACGCGGAGCACACGGGAAACTAAAGATTATCAGCTTCCGCATGCTCCGCGTCTTCCGTGGTGGAAACTAAAGCTCGATTTCCCTCTTCAAGAGCCCGGCCAGCAGCTTGACGGCGCCCTCTACATCGCGGCGATCCACGATTTGCGACGGCGTGTGGACGTGGCGGCTGGGGAAGGACAGGCAGCTCGCCGGGACGCCCGCGCGCGTGGTCTGCATCGCCATGGCGTCGGTCGTGCCGCCTGTCAGCACTTCGAGCTGGTACGGGATGCTCTCTGCCTCGGCCACGGCAATGAGCGCCCGGTTGAGCCCGACGTGGCTGATCATGCCGGAATCCTGCACCTTGATCGCGACCCCGCGGCCCATCGCTACATCCATGACCGGCCGGGGATAGGGCGTGTCGCCGGTCAGCGTCACGTCCAGCGCGATGGCAACCTCCGGCTCGACCGCATAGGCTGACGTGCGCGCCCCGCGCACCCCCACTTCCTCCTGCGTCGTGAACACTGCGTAGAGATCGTGCTTGATCTCGATCCCCTGCAGGTCCTTGAGCAGTTGCGCCAGCGCGATGCAGCCCGCCCGGTCATCCATGTTGGGCGAGAACCATGCATTCCCCTGTGCGCTGAAGCTCGGCCAGAATTGCGCGACATCGCCGACCTTCTGCCTCACGTCGTCGCGGCTCGTCGCGCCGACGTCGATGTACATATCGCGCAGCTCGGGCAGGTCCTTGCGGCGGTCCACCCGGCCGTCCAGCCCGATGGTGCCGACCGTGCCATCGGTGAAGCGCACCTGCGCGCCCCAGCAGGTCGTCGGGTAAACCCCGCCCACCGCGGCGAACCGCATGAAGCCCTTCTCGTCGACGTGCGTCACCATGACGCCGATCTGGTCCATGTGTGCGGCGACCATCACGCGCTTGCCGCCGCCGGTCCCCTTGCGCACCGCGACCAGGTTGCCGAGCGTGTCCACCTCGACCGAATCCGCCAGCCCGTCGATCTCAGCGCGGATCACGGCCCGAATCTCATCCTCAAACCCCGAGACGCCGAACGCCTCGGCCAGTCGTTTCGCCAGTGGTTCCAAGTGTCTCCCCCTTCTTAACGGGCCAGATACCCGCGCTCGATCCGTTTCAGCGCCGCGCCGACCAGTGCCGCGGTCGCGGCCAGGTCGTTAAGGTTCAGGATGGCCGCGGGGCTGTGAATGTAGCGGCACGGCGTCGCCACCGTGATGGACGGCACGCCCGCGTGCACCTGGTGGATGACGCCCGAATCGGTGCCGCCCAGCCCCGGCGCCTTGTATTGCACCGCGATCTGCTCCGCGGCCGCGGTCTCCTGCAGCAGGCGCAGCATCCCCGGATGTGAGACCAGGCTGCGATCCATCAGTGTGATGGCCGGGCCGTGGCCCATGCGCGTGACGCGGGTGACATCTTCGTCCGGCCCCTGCGGCACGTCATCGCAGATGGTGCCTTCCAGCGCGATGGCCGCGTCCGGGTTGACCCGGTACGCCGCGACCCGCGCGCCGCGCAGACCCACTTCTTCCTGCACGGTGAAGACCGCGTACAGGTCCACCGGATAGCGTTCGGCCAGGACGGCCATGACCACCGCGCAGCCCGCCCGGTCATCGAACGCCTTGCCGCGCACGGTCGGCCAGGCCGGGTCATCGTGCAGCACGGTGAAGCGCGTGGCGAACGTCGCATAGTCGCCCGCCTTCGCCTTGCCGTTGGCCCCCTTGTCGTCGGTCGCGCCGATGTCGATGGCCAGGTCTTCGATGCCCGGCACGCGGTCGCCGCTCGACAGGTGCGGCACGGGCGCGCCGATGACGCCGGGGGTGAGGTTGTCGCCCACGAGCACCCGCTTGCCCGGCAGCGTGCGCGCATCGACCCCGCCCACCGCCTGGAACTTCAGCAGCCCGCTCTTGCTCACCTCGGTGATCATGAACCCGACTTCGTCCATGTGGGCCGCCAGCATGACCTTCAGCCGCGGACCATCGCCGCTCGCGCCTTCGGCCGCCTTGAACGCAATCAGGTTGCCCATCGCGTCGACCTCGATGCGGTCGACCAGCGGCTCAATCTCCGCCTTGATCAGGTTGCGCACTGCCCGCTCGTGGCCCGAGGGCCCGTGCGCGCTGGACAGGCGCTCCAGCAGTTCGCGTAACTCGGCCATGCCTAGATCTCCTCGGCCAGCGCGGCCAGCGTGTCGCCGTTCAGCCGGGCGATGTACGCGGCCAGCAGCCGCGCGGTCCGGTCCACATCCGCCACCGTCACCAGCTCGACGGTCGAGTGCATGTAACGGATGGGGATGCTCAGCAGGCCGGTGGGGATGCCCTCGCGGGTGACCTGGATGGCCCAGGCATCCGTGCCCGAATGGCCGGGGATGACCTCGGTGACGGTGGAGAGCTCCAGCGCCTCCGCGGTCTCGCGCAACCCCTTGACGATCCCGGGATGCAGGTTTGGGCCCCAGCCGATGGCCGGGCCCTTGTCCATGGCGACTGTCTTGCTGGTGTCGATGCCGGGTGTCTCGCCGAAGGTGACATCCAGCGCGATCGCCAGGTCGGGTGCGACGCCGAACGCACCGGTCGTCGCACCACGGATGCCGATTTCCTCCTGCACCGTCGCCACCGCATAGACATCCCAGGTGTGGTGCATGTCCGCCAGGTAGCCCAGCGCGCCGAGCATGGCCGCCACGCATGCCCGGTCGTCCAGCGCCTTGGTCGCCGCGCGGCCGCCCAGGAGCTCGGTGTACGGTCCGCGCATCGCGATGCGGTCACCGATGCGCACCAGTCCGCCTGCGAAAAAGTCCGCCGGCTTGCCCAGGTCTACTCGCACATCCTCGAAGGTGACGGCCTTCGACCGGTCGCTTTCCGACAGGACGTGCGGCGGCCGGCTGCCGATGTAGCCCGGCAGGCCGTCGGGGTAGGCCTCCGCGCCCGGCCCCGACGGGTAGACGGTGACCTCCTGGCCGAGGAGCGAGCGCGTGTCGACCCCGCCGACGCGATGGACGCTCAGGAAGCCGTCCTCCACATGCGTCACGATCAGGCCGATCTCGTCCATGTGCGCGGCCAGCATGATGCGCCGCGCGGGTTGATCTGCAGTGCCCGTCCCGCGGCGCACCGCGATGACGTTGCCGAGGGCATCCACGTGCGTCTCGCCGGCGTACGGCTCGGCCAGCGACCGCACTAACGCGGCCACCTTCATCTCCACGCCCGCCGGCCCATCCGCGGCGGTCAATTGTTGCAGCATCTCCGTGATGCGTGCCTTATCCATTTGCACCTACCCTTCCACTCTGGATCTTTGCCCGGATCGTCTACTCCAGTTCCACGGCCAGCGCGACGGCCTCGCCGCCGCCCAGGCATAGTGCGGCCGCGCCCCGCGCCAGCCCTCGATCGCGCAGGGCATACAACAGCGTGGTCAACACGCGCGCGCCGCTCGCGCCGATGGGATGGCCGAGCGCAATCGCACCGCCGTTGACGTTGACCTTTCCGGCATCGAGCGCCAGCTCGCGGATGTTGGCGACGGCCTGTGCGGCAAAGGCCTCGTTCAGTTCGAACAGGTCAAAGTCGCCAGGCGCGATGCCCAGCCGGTCCGCCAGTCGGCGCAGCGCGAACACCGGCGCAGTAAAGATTTCCAGCGGCCGGACCGCGGCCTGCGCATAACCGAGCACCCGCGCCATGGGCTGCAGGCCCGCGGCCCGGCTGGCTGACCGCCGCGCGATGACCAGTGCAGCCGCGCCGTCTGTGATGCCGGGCGCGTTGCCCGCGGTCACGGTGCCGCCCTCCCGGAACGCAGGCTTGAGCTTGCGCAGCGTTTCGACGCAGGTGTCGGGCCGGGGGTTTTCATCCACCTCGAAGGGCAGCGGGGGGCCTTTGCGCTGCGGAATCGCGACAGGCGCAATCTCCGCCTGGAACTTGCCCGCTTCGATGGCAGCCGCGGCCCGCTGCTGGCTGAGACAGGCGAACTCGTCCTGTGCCTCCCGGCTGATGGCGAACTTCTCCGCGATCCACTCGGCGGCCAGTCCCATGTGCTGCTGCTCGAACGCGCACCACAGCCCGTCATGCACGAGGGCATCGACCAGTTCGGCATTGCCCAGCCGGTAGCCGAAGCGCGCCTTCGTCAACAGGTAGGGCGCGAGGTTCATGTTCTCCATCCCGCCCGCGACATAGAAGTCGCCGTCGCCCGCAGTGATGCCGCTCGCGGCCAGCATGACAGCCTTCAGCGCCGACCCGCAGACCTTGTTGACCGTCAGTGCGCCGACGTAGACCGGCAGGCCCGCGCCGATCGCGGCCTGCCGCGCGGGAGCCTGGCCCAGGCCCGCGGGCACGACGTTGCCCATGATGACCTCGGCCACGAGCGAGGGATCGAGGCCCGCGCGGCGCACAGCCTCCCGGATGGCCGCCGCGCCGAGCTCCGGTGCGGGCGTGCCGCTCAGTGTTCCCTGGAACTTGCCGATGGCGGTGCGCGCCGCGCTCAGGATCACGACGTCGTTGTCATGTTGCATCGCCAACTTACCTCAACTCGTAGCCCTGCTGTTCGATGGAGCGGCGCAGCTCGGTCCGTGTCGGCGTCGAAACGCGCCGCGCGGAGTGCTCCAGCCAGCCGTAGTCTTCCATCTCGCCCGTCTGCCCCGGCACGGCGACTTGCCGGCCCTGGTAGATGCCGGTCTCGATCATCGCCCGGTCATACTCGTGCAGGCTGTCGTCCTCCGTCGACCGGTCATACGCGTTCCAGTGCAGCACCGCGGCCAGCGGCAGCCGCGGCCGGATGGGAGCTGGACCGTCGGGATACCCCATCGTCATGCCCACCAGCGGGAAGACCAACCGCGGGAGTTGCAGCAACTCCACGACCTTGCCCGGGTCGTTGCGCAGCGCACCGATGTAGCAGATGCCCAGGCCCAGCGATTCGGCGGCCAGCGCAGCCGTCTGCGAGGCAATGGCCGCATCTACGGCTGCGAGCAGGAAGTTCTCGACGTACTCGCTGACCTGCGTGTAGCCGCGCAGCTCGCACGCGCGATCCAGCCGGCTGAGATCCGCGCACCACACCAGGACAACCGGCGCCTGGGCCACGTGCCCCTGGCCTGCCACCTCGGACAACCCTTGGCGCACTGCCGGGTCGGTCGCCGCAACGACGCTCCACATCTGGAGGTTGGATGAGGTCGACGTACGCTGCGCTGCGGCGACGATCTGTTCAACCACAGCAGCAGACACAGGGTCGGCGCGAAACCGGCGGACGGAGCCGTGTTCATGGATGAGGTCGATCGTGGGGCTGATGGAGGCTGTAGTCATGCTCTCTTCCTTGCGAACATTGTTGGTATCAGGATTGCACCTCGGACCGCCGGGCATCCGCTCGGCCACGGGGTCCCACCGTGGCATCAGTCGGTGCGGTCGGCCAGCCGGCGCAGCACTGAGGCCGCGTTGTACAACTCGTTGCCGTGGCCGAAGCAGATGACCTCCGGCGCGAGGTCGGCCAGCTTGCGGATGGACTGCCGCACCGCCTCGCCGTCCTCGGAATAAAGTGCGCCGGCCCCGCGCACCATGCCGCGCAGCGGACTGCCCAGCGCATCGCCGGCGATCAGGACACGCGTGCCGCTGTGCCAGTAGGCGGTATGGCCCGGCGTATGGCCGGGCGTATGCACAGCGACCCAACCGCCCGGCAGTGGGTCGCCGTCGCGCAGCAATCGCGCGGGCGTAACCGGCTGCTTGTGATAGGCGGAATATGCGGCGGAAGTCACGCCCTGCAGGAGAAGACTCGCGACCTCGCGGCGCCGCGGCAGCCTGCGCCAGCGCGTGCTGGTCAGGCTCGCCGCCTCCAGTTCGTGTACGAGCACGTCCGCGCCGCTGGCTGCGTGCAGGGCCGCAAGTCCACCCGTATGGTCGAAGTCGTCGTGCGTGATGGCGATCGTCCGCACGTCGGACGGGGGGCAGCCGAGCGCCGCCAGGCTGGACAACAGTCCCGGTCCGGCCCAGGGGTAGCCACAGTCGAAGACGATGGGCTCACCCGCTTGCCGTTCAGCGGGCCGGGGATGCCAGACATAGGCGTTGACGCCCTGTGCCACGCCTGCCAGACAGTGCAGGCCGGGTACAATCTCCATGTCTAGAGACCGGGCAGGCCGAACCGGTCGTCGAACAGCTTGATGGCGCGCTGGATTTCGCTCTTGGCAGACGCGGCATCCTCCCATCCGCCGGGTTTGGTGCGCATGCCTTCCAGGTCCTTGTAGACCTCGAAAAAGTGCGCGACCTCTTGCAGGAAGTGGGGCGGCACGTCCTTCAGGTCGTGGTACTCGCTGAAGAGCGGGTCAGTAGCGGGGACGGCCAGAATCTTGTCGTCGTTCAGCCCGCGGTCCAACATGCGGAAGACGCCGATGGGCCGCGCCTGGATGATGCACCCCGGGAAGGTCGGCTCGTTGGTCATCAGCAGAATGTCCAGCGGGTCGCCGTCGTCATAGAAGGTGCGCGGGATCAGGCCGTAGTCACCCGGATAGTGCAACGATGAGAACAGCACCCGGTCCAGGACGATGACGCCGTTCTCCTTGTTGTACTCGTACTTGTTGCGCGATCCCTTGGGGATCTCGATGATGGCGTAGATGACATCCGGCACTTTGGGGCCGGGGCGAAGCTCACGCCAGAGGTTTTGCATCTGCATGTGGTCCTTCTAGAGATGGCGCAGCCGGACGACGCCCTGGTCTCGATAGGTTTCCAGTTCGGCGGAAGTGACGCCCACCGCACGGGTGAGGGTCTCCGGCGTGATATAGTCCTCGAATTTCAGCGCTGCCAGCCGCTCCTTCTCGTCCGGACTCAAGGGCCGGCCCATCAAGACGCCCGCCGGGTCCTCCAGCAGCCGGGCGCGACACGCTGTACAGACGTGGGTATGCGCCAACACGATCATGAACTCGCGCTGTGACATGGGCTAACCTTGCACTTCGTTCAGGATCTGAATGCTGGCACTCGCGCCGATGCGCGTGGCCCCGGCCGCAATCATTGCCAGCGCGTCCGCCGCCGTACGGATGCCGCCTGCCGCCTTGACGCCCATCTCCGGTCCGACCGTCCGGCGCATCAGCGCGATGTCGGCCGCAGTCGCGCCGGCAGGCCCGAAGCCGGTAGAAGTCTTGACGAAGTCCGCACCGGCGGCCTTCGCCAGCGTGCAGGCAGTCACTTTCTCCTCGTCGGTCAGGTACGCCGTCTCGATGATGACCTTGACATGCGCGTCGAGAGGACGTGCAGCATCGACGACGCCGCCAATGTCTGCGGCGACGAGCTCGTGGTTGCCCGACTTGAGCGCGCCGATGTTGATGACCATGTCCAGCTCAGCAGCGCCGGCCGCGATGCACTGCGCGGCCTCATCCGCCTTGACCGCCGGCAGGTTTGCGCCCAGGGGAAAACCGATGACCGTGCAGACATCCACCTGGCTGTCTGCCAGCAGTTCCGCGCACAGGGCGACCCACGTCGGGTTGACGCAGACCGTCGCAAACTTGTACTGGCGGGCTTCCGCGCAGAGCTGGCGGACCTGTTCCTCGGTGGCAGCCGGCTTGAGCAGCGTGTGGTCGATCATGCGGGCCAGTTCCGCTGCGGTGATAGCCGGTCGATCAGGGTTCAGATTGTGCGACATGTTTCACCCATTGTTCTGGACGGACCTAGCCGTTCGTGTCTGCGGCACTGGCCTGAGCGGCGCCGGGGTTCAAGTCATAGTGCGGCACCACGGACCAGTAGCGCGGAGGCCAGTAAGAGACCAGCGCCTTGCCGATGATGTACTCCTCCGGCAGCGGGCCCCACAGGTGCGAATCGTTCGAGTTGTTCCGGTTGTCGCCCATCACGTAGACTTCATCTTCGCCCACGGTGACGGCCCCGGAGCTGTAACTGCCGGGATACGGTCCGAACGGCTCAGGCAGCGGCTGGCCGTTGACGTACACCTCCCCGTTGCGCACTTCCACTACGTCGCCGGGCAGCCCGATGACGCGCTTGATGAAGTCCTTCTCGGGGTCCTGCGGATACTCGAAGATGATGACTTCCCCGCGCTTCGGCTGGCGCACGCACCAGGTCTTCTGGAAGACGGGCGTGTTGACGACCGGGATTTCGATGTTGATGCCGGGGCAGTATGCGTAGCGGTTGACAATCAGGAACTGGCCATCATGGAAGTTAGGTTCCATGCTGATGCCGTCGATCCGGTAGTTCTGCACGAAGTTGCGGATGAGGATGACCATCAGCAGAGCCAGACCGAGCACCTGCACCAGTTCCCAGACCGCCGCGCCGATGGAGTTGCCCGTGGGAGCCGACCTCTGCTCCTGCGGCTGTATGGGCGTCTGCCGCGTTGTTTCTTCGAGATCTGTCACGAGTTATCCTGCCTTCAGGGTTGCGTCTGCCGATGATTCACAGCCTGGTGGTTTTGGACCCGGTGCCTCCCGGCCCGGTAATTCCGGCATTATAGCACGGCGGCCAGACGTGGCAAAAGGCGCGCGCCGTTCACTTCTCTACGACCACAACAGCCCGGCCACCGAGACAAACGACGTGCCCAGGTCGTCGGCAGGACACTGGTCGTACCCCAGAGTCACGCCGCCGGCAGGCGAGAGCAGCCGCAGCGCCAGGTAGACGGGCGGCAGGCCGCAGACGTTGTTGCGGTCGCCCACTGCCTTGAGCGCAGCAAAGAAGCCCGCTGCATCACCTGCCGCCATGCGATCCAATAGAGCCGCATCCGCCTCAGCCAGCGCAGCCGTCCCGGTCGCGTTCACCGGCTCGCCGCCAAAAGCCGGCCCGATATGGGCCATGTCTGCCGCGGCGATCACCAGTACACGCCGGCCCTCCCCGGCAGACTTCAGCGCGGCCACCAGCCCTGCGATGTCGGGGTCCGTCGCCGGATCAGCCTGGCCGGCAACGAAGTGGCCGAATGAGCCGCACAGGACCGGCACGACCTCGCACGGCCGGCCGCCGCGAATGTAATGCAGCCAAACCGCGGCCAGTTCGATGGAGTGCTCGTTCCGGTGGTGCAGTTCCTCCTCGAACGGCGCGCTGACCGCCGCCGCACAGGCATCCACAATCGCACTCGCAGTCGGCAGCACGCCGAACGGGGTCGCATAATGCTGCCGCGTGAGCGTGAGCTTGCCGTGCCCGCCGCTGTGGTCGGTCCCGAGGATAATGGTTAAGTCAGCAGCGTTGGCTGCTGACTTAACTTGATCCCACGCTGCGCCGTAGACCGGCCCGCCGCGCTCGTAATCGATGTGCGGGCTGACCAGCCCTCGCGCGTGGCCCGCGGGCAGGTCCGCCGGGCGGGGATACCTGGCGCGGCCCTCGGCCACGTAAGCATCCAGTTGCGCGGCCAGCGCGGCCGGCTCAGCCGGGTACGCACCGCCGGCCAGCGCGGGAGCACGAAAGGGCGCCGCGCGATAGGCGTTAAGCACCCGGGCACGCGCCTCCACGGTTCGCTCGTTTTCGAGCAGGTAGGTCTGGTCCAGGGCAGCGAGCAGCCCCGCCAACCCTTCCGGCGCCACCCGAACGCCGAAATGCGCGAGCAGTGCCGTCTGCATCTCGTCCGGATTCCGGGTGCCGTCGCACAGCGCCAGGATGGGCGCGGCGGCGGCCGGAATGACGACCGAGCGATCCGCCAGCGCTAACGGGTCACGTAAGAGCAGGAGTTCCTGGCCGTCCTGGACGAAGGGGCGTATGTCCAGCGGCCGCAGCCGGGGCCGATGATGATTCATTTCACTCCACCACACAATCTACCAGGTCAATAACCGGTCAAACGCATCTTCGTCCAACAAGTCGAGCGCTGCCACGCAGATATCGGCCGGCAGTTCGCCGTGCACAGGCCCGACGCCGATGCAGCGCATCCCCGCGCGCCGCGCCGCTTCAATCCCGGCCGGCGCATCTTCGACCACCACGCAGGCCGCAACCGGCACGCCCAGTCGTGCGGCCGCTACCTGGAACACCTGCGGGTCAGGCTTGCCGTGCGTCACATGGTCTGCATGCACGATGGCGTCGAAGTAGGGGCCGACGTCGAGCACGCCAAGGATGGCATCGACATTCTCCGGCGGGGCCGAGGTCGCCAGTGCCTGCCGCCAGCCCGCGGCATGCAGGGCCGCCAGCCAGCGGCTGACGCCGGGCAGCAACTGCGCACCGCCGGCCCGGAGGACCGCGCGATAGTGGGCCTCCTTCGCATCGGCGATGCGCTGGATTTCCGCAGGCGGGATGTCAGGCCCGAACCAGCGACGGAGGATGGTGTCGTTGCGCTGGCCGAACGTGAGCGCAAACTCTTCATGGCTGAGCGCGACGCCCTCAGCCGCCATCGTGTCCCGCCAGGCGATCCAGTGATAGGCGCGCGAATCCAAAAGCGTGCCGTCCATGTCCCAGAGGACGGCACGCAGTCCATCGCGCTGTTGCGTCACCAGCCCGGTCTTAGCCAGCGTGACGCCTCCGGTACACCCAGAATCCCGCGCCGCCCGCTGCAATAACCGCCAGCGTGCCCAGTGCATTTCGGCCGGCCCGCCGCAGCGGCTCCGCAAACGGATCCACCGCCGCAGCGACGGTCTGCTCGATCTCTGAACCGGTGCCTGCCGCTTCGCCGGCCGCGGCCTCACCGGCAGGCGCTTCTTCGGGTGCAGCCTCGCCGCCCGCGGCGTCACCGCCCGCAGCTTCACCGGATGCAGCCTCGCCGGCGGGAGCTGCCGCAACGCTTGCAGGCGTGGCTGTTGCCTCTGCCTCACCGGTGGTCGCCGCTTCAGCGGGAACCGGTGTGGCCTCGGCTGTCGCCGCGGCGCCTGGTGCCTCGCCCTCCGTGCCGGCCTCGCCCTCGGTGACCGTAACGGCCTCGGTCCCAGTCACTTCTTCGGTGACCGTAATCGCCTCAGCCGCGCTGAGCGCCCCCGTGCCGGTCACGGCCTCAGTGAGCGTAACGGCGCCGGTCCCAACGATGGGTATGGATACGGTAACCGGTTCGGTCACGGTCACGGCTTCGGTGGCGGTCACCGCTTCGGTGGCGCCGAGACCCTCGGTGCTGGTTACAGTCTCGGTGACCGTTACTCCCTCAGTCACTGTCACGACTTCTCCAGCGCCGACACCCTCCGTGCCGGTCACGGCCTCAGTGACCGTCACGCCCTCAGTCACTGTCACGACTTCTCCAGCACCGACACCCGCCGTGCCGGTCATCGCCTCGGTCACGGTCACAGGCTGGGTCGTGGTCATGGCTTGGGCCCCAGCGACCGTTCCGGTCCCCCCGATAGCGTCCGTGCCGGTTACTGCCTCGGTGACAGTGACAGCTTCAGCCGCTTCGATGCCACCGGTTCCTGTGATGGCCTCGGTCCCGGTGATGGCCTCGGTCCCCGTGAGCGCCTCGGTCGCCGTTACTGCTTCGGTCACCCCGATGCCTTCGCTGCCGGTCACAGGCTCGGTCACGGTCACCACGCCAGTCACCGTGACCGCCTCAGTGACAGTCACAGCCTCGGTGATGGTCGCAGTCGGCGTAATCGTGAGTGTCACTGTGGGGCTGATGGCTGTCTCCGCAGTCACGGTCTCTGTCATCGCGCCTGCCACCGCACCGCTTGCCGCGCCGGCTGCCGCGGCCTCGGTGGCAGTCAGGATCGTCGTCGCCGTGATGGTCGCGCCCGGCTCCGGTGTCGCCAGCGTAGTCCCGGCAGGCGGCGTGCCCGTCATCTCCGTCGTGATGGTCAGGGGATAGTTGCGCGAGATCTCCGGCCCGGTGGGCTGGCCGGGCGCGGGAGTGACCGGCCTGGGCGGAATCCAGAGCCGGTCGCCAAGATAGAGCCAGAGATTGGGGCGTACCTTGCTGGGGTTCGCCTTGCGCAGTTCGCGCGCTGATACTCCCGTTGCCTGAGAAACGGAGCGCCAGCTATCGCCAGGCTTCACCTGATACCAATAGCCGGTCTCGCTCGCCCCAGGTGCAGTGGAGGCTGTGGGCGTCGCCTTCTCGCCGCCCGCCAGGGCTGGGGACTGTAGCAGGCCCAGACTGAGGGCCAGGATGAGTCCAACCAGGATCGGCGACCAGTATATAATGCGTCTTCTCATTGTCCCTCTCCTGTGGCTAACTTCGCAAGAATCATACCACAGGAGAGGCAAATTGTCAGCACGCAAGCTACACGTTGAAGGTCTTGAAGCGCCGGCCCGTGCTGGCCAGTTCGTCCAGCATACGCTTCGTATCTTCGAAGTCCGCACCCGCCAGTCGCTCGACTTTGCTGCCCGCGGCAACCAACATCTGCTCGGTCTGGTAGGAGACGCCCGCCACGCCGCCGACGATGGTGACATACTCAGCATGGCTGGCATCCTCCGGCGTGAATCCGGCGGTCGGCCGGAAGCGGGCGATGTAGTTCGTCGCCGCACCCCAGTCCTCGCGCGCCCACGCATCCGCGTTCTGCCAGAAGAGCATGTAGTGGCCGAGCGTCTTGCCGGACGGTGGGACGATGATCCCGGCCTGCACCTGCGCGATGCGCGCCTGCAGCATCTTCTTCCAGTTCTGGCCGGTGTTCCAATCGCTGCCGGGGCAGGTGGTTGCGTTCTGCGGATACTCCTTATGCCCCATAACGTTCGCCAGCGGAATGTTGAGCTCCTGCATCAGCCAGGCAACCAGGTGGCCGACCTGTTCGATTTGCCGCTGCGTCGGGATCGCGCCGTTGACGAAGTTGCCGGCAATGGAGATGCCGACGGAATACGCGTTGTTGTTGTAGACCTGGTAGGAGACGGTCTCCAGCCGGTTCGTCTGGTGGATGACGCCGTCGGGCTGCACGTAGAAGTGATAGCCCATACCGGGCCAGTCCTTGCCGACGTGATAGGCCGCGATACGCTCCGGCGTGATATTGGACGGCGCCGCGCTGTGATGAATTGCGATGTGTGTGATCTTGTCGCGCGTGCGCGCATCATACTTGAGCGTCGCGTGCTTGGGCAGCTTGTCCACGATGTCGTTGATCTCCGGCGGCTGCACTCTGGCCGGGCCCGCGGATCCGCCCGCCTGCAGCTGCCGGATTTGCTGCTCCAGCGCGGCAATGCGACTGGTCAGCGTCTGCTTTTCCTGGTTGGCCGCGCTGACCTGCTGCGTGAGAGCGGTCTTCTCCGTCGTCAGGCTCTGCACCTGCTTCGTCAGGTTGCCCTTGTCGGCGGTCAGCGCCTGCACCTGCACGTTGAGCGTGCTCACCTGCTGCGTCAGGGACGCCACACGCTGCGTCAGCTCGTTCACATCGGGCGCCTGGCTGTTCAGCCGGGCGAGCAACTCGTCGCGCTCCCGCTGCAACGCCGTGACCTTGCTCTGCGACTGGTTCAGCGCCGCCTGCAACTGGCTGATCTGGCCGCGTAGTGCGGCAATCACCGCGCCATCCGCAGGGCTCCCCCGATCCGCCCCGGCTTCCTCCTGCACCTCAGCCACGGCCGCGAGCAGCGTATCCTTCCACTTCTTCCCCTGCAGCCACTGCGTCCCCGGCGACTGGGTGACGATGAGTTCGCTCGCGCCCTTGATATTCGCATCCGGAATGCCGTGTTCCTGCATCAGCCACGCGGTCAGGGCGGCAGTCGCCTGAATCTGTTCGGGCGTCGGTATCTCCGTTGCGAAGTTGCCGGCCACGGCGATGTTGATGCCCTCCGCAATCCACGGCTGCGCCAGGTCCACAACCTCGGTCAGGCTGTTCGTCTGCAGGATCTTGCCGTCGCCGGTAATCAGGTACTGGTAGAGGATGGACCCCCACCGGCTCAGGTGCGCCGCGGCGATGCGCTCCACCGTCACGTTCGCGCCGACCGCGGTGTGGTTGATGACGATGTACTTGATGCGGTCGAGCGGCCGCGGTTTGAGGCTATCCGGCTTGCGCGTCAGCTGCGCGGCGATTTCGGTGATCTCCGGCTGCGGCACCCCGCTGCCGGCGCCGCCGCCCCGGAGCGCATCGAGCTCCGCCTGCAGCATGTCGAGTTGGGCCTGCAGCGCATCCCGTTCGCGGACCAGTTCTGCGGCCTGTTGCTCGAGGGCCGCCCGCTGCTGTTCGACCGCAGCGTGCGCCTGCTGTGCGGCGGTAAGGCTGGTCTGCAGCGCGGTGAGTTGCCCCTCCAGCGTGCTCACCCTGCTGCGCAGCGCGGCTAGCTCGCCGCTGTCAACCGGCGTGCCGCCACCCATGGGAACCGCCGCCACGCGGGTGAGCAGTTGTTCCTTCCAGCGCTGCCCTTGCAGCCATTGCAGGCCGGGCGAACGCGTGACGATGAACTCGCCCGCGCCCTTGACCACGCTGGCCGGCAGGTTGAACCGGCTCAGCAGCCACGCAACGAGCCGTGCCAGCGCATCAAGCTGCGCGTCGCTCGGCGCGGTCTCATCGAAGTTTCCCGCCACGTAGATGTTGATGCCGTTGTAGATCCAGGCCTGGTCAGCCGCGACTACCTGGTCGAGCGGGTTGGTCTGCTGAATCTGCCCGTCGCCCGTGATGAAGTACTGCCCCACGATGCCCGGCCAGCGCGCACGCTGGGCCTGTGCCACACGGTCCGCGCCGACTTCCGGCCGCACGCCGGTGTGGTTGATGACGATGTGCTGGATGTCGCTGAGCGGCCGCGCGGCGAAGCCGGCCGGGTTCCGGGAGAGCTGGTTCGTGATGTCGGTCATTGCAGGCTCGACCGGCCCGCCGCCGCCCGCCCTCAGCCGCTCCACCGTGCTCTCCAGGGTCGCAATCTTCTCGTTGAGCACGGCGATGCGCTGCCCGAGTTCGAGGGCCTCCTGCGCAACCAGGCGCAGCCGGACCTTGCCCTCGTGCTCCTCCATCGCGATGCGCTGCCAGTCCTGCGTCTTCAGGCCGCTGGCCGGATGGAGATATTCCTCGTTGAGCGGATAGCCCGTGATATCCAGCCCATACTGGCGATAGAAAGCTGCGAACTGGCCCTTCGCGGTCTTGCCCGTGGCGTCGAAACGGACGGGGCTGGTGTCGGGCACGACCGGGGGCTCGGGCACGACCGGGGTCTCGGGCACCTTTGGCGGCGGCGGAACCGTCGGCGTCGGCGCCGGCACGGCCGGCTTGGTGCTCACCAGCGACTCCCACTCGTAACGATGCGCCATTGCCTGCCGGAAATCCTCGATGACGCCCGCCTTGCCATCGATGCCCCACCGGTCCACGTTCGGCCAGCGGTACAGGATGACGGCGCGGATGAGTTGCGTGCCCGGCTGCCGGTTCCACCAATCGATCTCACCGTAGACGCGCTGCACCCAGCCGATGTTCTCGTTGCGCCATGCCTCGTCCTGGTCCGTCTCGGTCAGATAAACGGGCAGATGGCGCATGGCGGCCGGGATAGCCTTCATGAAGTCCTGGTAGGTGCGGAAATTGTACTGCCGGTTCTGGAACGGCGGATTCATCAGCGCATCGGTATAGATGAGCTTCGGGTCTGCGCCGTGCGTATAGGCATGGATGGAGATGCCGTCACAATTGCCTGCCCCGATCAGGTTGAGGATGTCCTGCATGTATTTGACCCAATCGCCGGTCGGATTGCCGTCGTAGGTCGTCTGCGGATTCCACGGCGCGGCCGCGCCGATGATGACTTGGTCGTTCTGATGTCCCGCGACGCCGCGAATCGCGTTGCGGCACTGGCGGTAGCAACTGGCATACATCGCCGGCAGGATGATCTCGCCGGTATTGACGATGCGCGGCGGGTTGACGCTCCGGTCGAAGCTCACGCCGGGCCGTTCGACCGCGAAGTTCATCTCATTGCCGATGATCCAGATGTGGCACCCGCGCGAGCTGCGCACGAAGTTGGCACACCGCTGGGCGAACTGCGCATACCGGTTGGAGAAGGGGATGGTGCCATTGGGCTCATAGCCGTTATTGAGCCGCACGATGATGCCGAAGCCCTGGTCGGCATACCGGCTGTAATCGCCGCCACTCTGGTCGCCAGGATCGTTGCCCACGGCCTCGGTGAACAATATCCAGCCCGGGATGCCCTGCTGTGCCATGATGTGTTCGCCGCCGGGGTCGTGGATGCCGTACAGATAGGGAGAGTCATTCAGTGGTCGCGCCATAATATACTCCGTCGCACGCTTGGGCCAGTCTGCCATCGTCATCTGAAACAGTAGGCTTTACTTGGCAGAGATTATACACCGACTGCAAACTCCTGTCTATCTCGGCAAGTGCCCGTGACAGTCGTTGGACGCGGTCCTGTCCGTGCGGTATAATATGCTCATCTCTGTTCATTCTATGGAGGCCAGCTTTGGATATCGATTGGTACGGCCAATCTTGTTTTCGACTGCGCGAAGGTAGTGTGACCGTCGTCACGGACCCTTACGACAGAAGCATCGGTTACAACTTGCCCCGGCTGCGCGCCGACCTGGTCACCTGCAGCCATGATGCGCCCGGCCACAGCAATGCCGCAGCCGTCAAGGGTGACCCGAAGGTGCTTACCCGGCCGGGTGAGTATGAGGTCAAGGGTGTCTTCATCACCGGCATTCAGACCTGGCGCGGGGGCAGCGGCGGCAGCGCGGCGAAGGAGGAAAACACGGTCTTCGTGTTCGAGTTCGGTGATATAACCGTCTGTCACCTGGGCGATCTCAGCCGCGTGCTGACCCAGGCGCAGGTCGAATCCATGCCCAATGTGGATATCCTGCTCGTGCCTGTCGGCGACGGCTCCGCGCTCGATGCGGACAAGGCCGCCGAGGTCATCAGCCAGCTGGAGCCCCGCGTCGTCGTTCCCATGCACTACATGACGCCCTATACGACCCTCAAGCTCGATCCATTGAGCAAGTTCCTGAAGGAAATGGGCGTGGCCGAGTCGCCCGCGGTCGAGATGCTTCGCACGACGCGCTCGCAGATGCCCCAGGAGGCGCAGGTGGTCGTGCTGGAGTGCAAGCAGGGGTAGACGATTGAAGATTACAGATTGAAGATTGAAGATTCCATGCGGGGAGAATCTATGAACCAATCACGATTGCCGGTGTTGATTTTGCCGGTCTTGCTGTTGGTCCTGGCCGCGGGGTGCTCCGGTGGGGCGCCGTCACCGGCCAGCGTCACGCCGGCCGGCGACTTCTCGACGACGCTCGCCGCGGCGCAGCAAGCGCTGGATAGCGGCAACCTGGCCGCCGCGGAGCAGGGCTTCCGCGCCGCTATCGCGTTGGACGCCCGTTCTGCACAGGCACAGTTTGGCCTGGGCAACGCAATGGTGCGCCAGGGCAAGCTGGCGGAGGCGGAGGCAGCCTACCGGGCCGCCATCCAGGCCGACCCGCAGATGAGCACGGCACATGCCAACCTGGGCGTCGTCTACTACGAGCTGAACAACCTCACGAAGGCGGCAGAGTCCTTCAACGCGGCCCTGCGGCTGAAGGCCGACGACCCGCAGACGCTCTACCTGCTGGGCGCGGTCCGGATCCAGGAAAACAACCTGGCCGAGGCGGAGAGGCTGCTCACCCGTGCGCGCGACCTCGCCCCCGACCTGCCCGAGGTCTACTACGGTCTGGGCGCGCTTTACAAGCTGCTCGGGGAGAAGGACCAGGCCATCGCGGCCTTCGAGAAGTTCCTGGAGATCGGCCCCGGGCAGGACGAGTCTGCCATGGACTACGCGCAACAGGAACTGGCGGAACTTAAGGGGCAGTAACGCGGCCCTATTGCCAGGGGCGAGGCCGG
>CAZTMA010000028.1:0-43563 GCA_964614645.1 uncultured Anaerolineales bacterium | reverse complement strand
AGCTTGAGTTCCAGCGCACCCTCGCGCGGGCACTCGTCCACGCACTCGAGGCAGCCAACACAATCGACGTGGCGGATGGTCGTGGCCGTGTGGACGGGCAGACCCATCGGGCACGCCTTCGTGCAGATGGCGCAATTCTTGCACGCCGCAGCCTCGCGCTTGAGGTAGAAGGGGCTGAGCTGGCTCACCAGGCCCGTGGCCGCGCCGAGCGGGCAGGCATAGCGACACCACGGGCGCTCCACGAACAGCGACGCCACCAGCACAATCAGTAGCACGACTGCACCGAACCCGAAGCTGAGTTCGAGCAGGTTCCACAAGCCGGCCCAGGGATCCACATCGCGGAAGACCATGAAGCCATAGACCGCCGCGCCGCCGACCGCCCAGATGAGCACGAGGTATTTCAGGAAGCGCAGGTAGCGATCCAGCACGGCCAGCCGCGCGCTGCGCGTCTTCAGGGTTTTCACTGCCTTGCGCACCGCGGGCACGCGCCGCTGAATCAGTGCGGAGAATCGGCTGACCATCGCCTGGATGAAGCCGAGCGGGCAGAGCCAGCCGCAGAACGCGTTGCGCGCGACCAGTGCAACGGCCAGCGTGGCAACGAGGACGACCATGTTCGACAGATGGACGTGCGAAACGAACTTGCCGCCGCTGGTCACGAACTTATAGAGGGACTCCAGCCCGCCCATGGGGCAGTAGGCTTCCCACGATGCCGTGATGATGGCCCCCTCTTCACCGATGACCGTGTGGCGGATGGCAATGAAGAGGATGAACAGGAACACGCCGAGCTGGGTCAGGCGGCGAAACGTATGGTGCGTCAGAAACGCGGCGAGGCCCTTGCGCCGGGGCTTGACTGCACCGAGATTGCCGGTGTGCAGTGCAGTGGTCATGGGATCGGGTCCTCCTGGGTGGGGTGATGCGCTGGCACCGCAGAGTAGCATAGCTGCGAGACAAGAAGGATTCATGTATAAGCTGTGAAGATGTTGTGAAGCATAGTTGGGAGAGGGTGTAACCTTTTGCGGCCGGGCTCATCTGATTGCCTGTTGGCAATGATTTTATCAAGGATGGATATATATGAATGAGTTGATCGTCGAGTTCCCCGGCGGTGCGCGGGTGGATGCGCACTACGGTCCCTATACCATCAAGACCGACCAGCCGCCGATGGGCGGCGGGGAAGGCTCTGCGCCGGCACCCTTCTCGCTGTTCCTGGCATCGATAGGCACCTGCGCCGGCATCTACGTGCTCGGCTTCTGCCGCCAGCGCGGCCTGCGGACGGACGGCATCCACATCGTGCAGCGCATGGAGAGCGACCCGCGCACGCACATGATCTCGAAGATATCACTCGATATCGTCCTGCCGCCCGATTTCCCGGAGAAGTATCGCGAGGCAGTCATTCGCTCGGCAGAGCAGTGTGCGGTGAAGAAGCACCTGGACGCCCCGCCCCAGTTCAGCGTGACGACAAAGGTCGCGGCGTAAAGAGGGGATATTCAGTATAGGCGTGGAGTCCGCATTTGGGAATGCGGACTCCACGTATTGAGGACAGCCGCTCCGCGTCTGAGGACGCTCGACTCCGCACCCCTGGAAAAGCGTGTCGCTACGCGTCCGGCAGCCTCATCGTGAACGTCGTCCCGACTCCCGCCGCGCTCTCTACCGTCAGCGTGCCGCCGTGCGCGGTGACGAGCTGTCGCGCAATCGCGAGCCCCAGCCCCGCGCCGCCACCTTGACGGCTGCGGCTGCGGTCGCCTCGATAGAACCGGTCGAACACATGCGGCAGGTCATCTGCCGAAATCCCTGAACCCGTGTCAGCTACCTGAATCCGCACCGCCTGTCCCGCCCGCGCGACGCGCACGGTCACCTGCCCGCCCGCAGGCGTATGCCGCAGCGCGTTGCTCAACAGGTTGCGCAAGACCTGGGCCAGCCGGTCGGCGTCGCCCGTCACCGCGGGCAGGCCGACCGCGGCGTCCAACGTGAGTTGGACGCCTGCCGCCTCCGCCACCGGTGCGAACTGGGCTACCGCCGCGCGTGCCAATGCCGCAATGTCGACCAGCAGTCGTTCGAGGCGCAGTTGCCCGGCGTCGGCCAGCGCGAGGTCGTGCAGGTCGTCCACGAGCCGAGTCAGCAGTCGCGTCTCGTCGTAGAGACTGGCGACTTGGGCCATCTCCAGCGGGTAGACCCCATCGAGCAGCGCCTGCAGATTGCCCTGCACCACGGTGAGTGGCGTGCGCAGCTCGTGCGAGATATCGGCAATCAAGTTACGGCGGAGCGTCTCGGCCTGCGCCAGGCTTGCAGCCATCTCGTTAAACGCCGTGCCCAATGCGCCGGTCTCGTCGCGCGTCCGGACTGCCACGCGCTGCGACAGGTCGCCGCCGGCAATAGCCTGCGCGGCCTGCGTCAGCCGCGCAAGCGGTGCAGTCAGCAGGCGGCTGAGCAGCAGGCCCAGGACGAGGGAAAGCACAGCCGCGCCCAGCGCCGCCCACAGCAGCGATCGCTTGACCTGCTGGAGAAAGGCTTCCGCGAGCGGATCAAGGATGGTGTCGGATGACCGGATGCTGAGCAGAGTGCCGACGCGTTGGCCCGAGAGCTGCAATGACACACCCTGAGCCAGCACGTCCGCCGGGAGCTGTTCGCCGACCAGTTCGCCGCTCTTGCTGGCAATGACGCGCCCGTCGCTGTCTGCGATGGCCAGGTCAGGACCGGCCATCATGGCGCCGCCCCGGCCGCGCCCCATGCCGCCCGGCCCAAGCTCAGCCAACAGGATCTCCACACCCTCCCAGCTCCCTCGGCCGGCATAGTAGTCGGTCAGCGTGTCGGCCCAGCCGCCCTGTGCGCCCATGCCTGTTGCCACCACGTATTCGCGGAATTGGTCGCCCGTCGTGCGCAGGGCAAAGGCCGCCACCACGCCGATGGCGACCAGCGAAACTGCCAGAAAGGCGGCGGTCAGCTTGACCCAGAGCCGGTTCACAGATCCGCCCCCAGCTTGTAGCCCACACCGAACACCGTCTGGATATAGCGCGGGTGGCGGGGGTCGTCGCCGAGCTTAGCCCGCAAATTCTTGATGTGTGCGTCGATCGTGCGCTCGTAACCCTCGTAGGCATCCCCCTGCACGCGGTCCAGCAGTTCCAGACGCGTGAACGCGCGGCCCGGATTTTGGAGGAGAATGGTCAGCAGCTCGAACTCGGTCGGCGTCAGATCGAGTGGCCGGCCATCGAGCGTACCGGCATGTCCGGACAGGTCGAGCGCAAGGGCGCCCGCGCTCAGCGAGCCGGCCGCCGGCGCCGTGGGCGACGTCGTCCGGCGGAGCACAGCCCGCACCCGCGCGACCAACTCGCGCGGGTTGAAGGGCTTGGTCATGTAGTCGTCCGCGCCCAGCTCCAGGCCCACGATTTTGTCCGTGTCCTCGATGCGCGCGGTGAGCATAATGATGGGCGTGTCCCGTTCACGGCGCAGGATCCGCGCCACTTCGAGCCCGTCGATGCCGGGCAGGCCGAGATCCAGCACGACCAGGTCCGGCTTCTCACGCCGTGCCTGAATCAGCGCCGTCTGTCCGTCGCCGGCCTCGACCACCACGAAGCCGCTCTGCTCCAGGTAGGAGCGCACCAGCCGGACGATCTTTGCCTCGTCGTCTACCACCAGAATTTTAGGGGCCATGTACGCTCCTCCACCGGTTACCGCTCAAGGCAAGCGCAAGCGGGTCGCCGGATCTCCGAACAGCACCGTGGTGTCCACGATGTCCAACCAGGAATCCGAATTGGCAAGGAAATACTGCCGGGCTGCATCTAAGGCCACCCCGACCGGCTGTATCTTATCGCTGAACACGGACTTGACAAGCCCGCGGTTCAACTCCAGGAGCGCACTGCCCACATGCAGGCCGCTCGGCCCGACCGTCACCACGGAGCCCTTATCCGGCGTCAGCACGAACGCCTCGCTCAACGAGCGCGAGTCACCGGAAAAGTCGAACAGGTTGATGAAGTAACCTGTCCAGCAGGAATAGTCGACCGTCATCGGCAAACTGGCGGTCTTGGGCATGGGGATGATGGAGAAATTGCTGAACACCTGTGTACTGCCCCAGCGGAACCGCGAGGCATGGCCGAACCACTGCACCATCACGCTGTCGCCCAGGGCAGTCTTGATGGCCGTGTTCATGTCCGGCGTGCCGTTGTTAGGATACGCGTAGATGTAATCCTTCTCCCAGTAGATGGTCTGGCTGTCAACGGTGCCGGGCAGCGTGTTCAGCCGTACGTTGTCGCTCAACGCGTGGAAATCCCCGGCCGGGTCATCGGCCTGGTCCGCGACGAATGTCACCCGGTTCTGCCAAGACCCGCCGGGCATGACAGCCGGGTCCTCATAGGCGAGAATCTTGTTGACGAGCGCGGTCACTTCTGCCGGAGTCCGTGCCGGGATGCGGCCCAGCGCCATGTCGGGCATAAAGTCAGCGTCGCCGTCAACGCTGGCATAGCGGTTGTCTGCGGCCGTCTCCCCAATGAAGGGGTCGACGTGCAGCAGATAGGGCGGGATCAGGTTGGGCATATCCGGCCGGAGGGCCGCCTTGAAGTCGTAGTGCCCATCACCGACGAGCAAGACGTAAGCAGGCCGCACGCCGCCCGGGTTCCAATGATGGTATGCGTAGGACAGAAACGCGCGCAGCGCCTCCGGGTCCACGCGGCCCCCGCTGAACTCATCGTAGACATGCTGCACGTCCACCTTCGCCACGCGCAGGCCCTCAGCGACGCGATGGTCGAGCAAGGGCTGGACGGCAGTCCAGAGCGAGCGGTGCACGATGGCGATGTAATCCGCCTGCACGTCGGGCGACCGCCAAGTCGAACCGGCATCCGGCTCGATGGCGGACGGCCGGCGCAGGGCATCCGGCCCGGCCAGAAAATAGGCCGAACCGGCGCCGGCTCCATCCAGGAACTGCACTTCGAAGGTCGCGCCCACAGGCGTCTGCGCAGCGCCGTCCAGCCGGACAGGATGGCGGGAATCGCGCACGTCATAAACCCGGACGCCCGCAGATGTGAAGCCGCCCGCGCTGAACGGAATCGGCTGCGGCGCAGGCGCGCCGGCCGCACGGTGGAACATGAGCGGCAGGTAGATGTGCCTGCCGGAGCTGGTCAATCCCGTCCACTGGCCCTCGACATAGAGCCGATTGCCCTCCGCCTGCGCCAGCGCGGGATAGGTCAGCTCGACCCAATCGGGCGACACCCAATAGCCGGAGATGCCGGGCAACTGAGCCAACGCAGTCTCCAGACGCAGGAGATTGGCCCCCTCTGCCAGCGCGGTGACAGGCACGGCTGCCTCGACGAGGTGCGTGACGCTGCCGTCCCACTGGTGTACGCCCAGATCATAGCTGTTGATGCGCAGGGCGACGGATTGGTCCGGCGACTCGTTCAAAGCCGCGCCGCCGTGGAACGAGGCACGCAGCCGCGCCGCTCCTCCCGCAGCCAGGTTGCGCAGCGTCAGCGTATGGGTCATTGCGGCCACCGGCAGCGCGGCATTGGCATACAGTGGATCGTCGAACAAGTGGTCCGCGTCACGCGGCAGGTTATAGGTGCTGTAGTAGGACCGGTCCCGCTCGAAGTGAATGGTCTGCGGAATCACGCTGAGCGGGAGCCGCGCAGCCGGCGCACTGACCGAGCGCGCGGCCATGCGGGCCGCGGGCGCGCCAGACCAGGTGAAGCGGTAGACGTTGTGGTTCATGTAGCGGCCGGCGTATGGCTCGGCGTAGAAGATGACCAGGTCGCCCGGGTCAAACTGGCCATCCGCCGCGCCCGTGACCTCGATGTCCACTGCCGCGCCGAGATAGGACACGGCGAATTGCACGGGATTGGCGCTCGCCAGCGGCACGCCCGCGGCCTGCAGGTCGCCGTATGTGAGCTGGTACAGCCCGCGCTCAGCCGTTCGGATGCGCAGGCCCGGGGGGTTGGCCGCCGGGGTCAGGCTGCCGATTTCGGGGCTATCTGCCTGTGCAGTGGCGTTTTCTGCCGGACTGAGGGTGATGCGCACCTCGATCATGCGGTGCAGCCGTGCCTGGCCCTGCACGGGGTTGTACTGGAAGGGGAAGACGCGCACGGGCAGGAACCGCTGGCCCCGCTGCTGCACGACGGGCCCGGCCTCGGCGAGCCGGGCGGGATAGAACGCGTCGGCGCCGTAGATTGCAGGATCGGGCCGCTCGACCAGCGGCACCGCGCTGGGCAGGTTCGCCGCCGCGTCGGGGTCGTTGAGCGGGAAGCCGCCCGGCAGGTGCAGATCCAGGTCCGGCACAGGCACGGCGGGCAGCGCGACGTCCAGCGCCAGCATCTCACCCTCGGAAGCCGTGTAGGAAATCGTCCAGTCCCGGTCAGCCGGCAACGGCACAAGTTCGACCCGCACCGGCAGGGCGGGCGCGCCGGGCGTCGAGTGCGTGGCGTAGCCGGGCACGCTAAGACCCACGCCATCAAGGCTGAAGCCCGGCGTCTCAATCGTCAGGCGAATCTCATCATCAACAACTGCCTGGGCCTCCGCCGTCGCGGGAACAGCGGGGAATGCGGTCGCCAGCAACACTGACAGCAGCAGGAAACGCGCCAGGACAGACCGGGCGCGCGGGTGTCGATATACCATCATCTTTCTCCTCCATTACGATATGACTCACACACAACATTCACAATGATTCTCATTGATATGGGGATTCCACATTTGAGAATGCGGAACTCGGCTTGCCATGTGGGGAGTCCGCATTCTCAAATGCGGACGTGTCTTCGCCTCTCTCTGCCGACAGTGTCAAGCGCGCAACTCCTCCTCCAGCGCGTCGCGCAACATCAGGTACACTTCATCGAGAGTCTGCGGAATGACGCGCGTCTCAGCCACGAGCGACATGAAGCTCGTGTCGCCGTTCCAGCGCGGCACGACGTGCATGTGGAAGTGGTCTTTCACCCCTGCGCCCGCTACCTTACCAAGGTTGGCGCCGATGTTGAACCCCTCGGGCCGCATGGCCCGCCGCAGCGCCCGCAGCCCCAGCGTGAGCAGGGCCATAACCTCGGCCATCTCCTCCGGCGTGAGCGCTTCGGGACTGTCCACATGGCGGTAGGGCACAGACATAAAGTGCCCGTTGTTGTAGGGATAGCGGTTTAACACCAGGAAGGCCAGGCGGCCGCGATGGACGATCAGCATCTCGCGATCGTCGCCTTCGAGCATGTCGCAGAAGATGCACCCGGCCTGTTTGTCGCTCAGGATGTACGCCATCCGCCAGGGGGTGAAGAGGTGATCCACGCCCACTCCTGAGATTAGCCACAGAGAACACAGAGTACGCCGAGAGCCATATTTCGACACGGATGACTCGCATTTTACGGATTACACAGGCTAAACAAATGTAGAATCCGTGTAAATCCGTGTCAAAAAACCCTC
Organism: uncultured Anaerolineales bacterium; assembly: GCA_964614645.1. Classification (GTDB taxonomy): domain Bacteria; phylum Chloroflexota; class Anaerolineae; order CG2-30-64-16; family CG2-30-64-16; genus MWBF01. The sequence goes on along the minus strand of CAZTMA010000028.1, from coordinate 36,189 downwards.
TGTTTCCTCTGTGCTCTCTGTGGCTACTATCCAGTCTACCTGCCCAGCACCTTCAGCGCATGCCGGACGACGTTCTCCGCGGTGATACCCAGGTGGGCCATGACTGCGGGGCCCTTTCCTGACTCACCGAACCGGTCGATGCCGACCATTGCGCCGGTGTCACCGGCGTAGCGTTCCCAGCCGAGCGTGACTCCAGCCTCCACGGTCACCCGAGCCTTGACTGCCGCGGGCAGGACCGCCTCGCGATACGCCTCGTCCTGCGCGTCGAACAGCTCCCAGCTCGGCATGGAGACGACCCGCGCGGCGATGTTCTGCCCCGCAAGCTGGTCACGCGCAGCCAGCGCCACGTTGACCTCGGAGCCGGCGGCAATGAGGATGACGTCGGGCTGCCCGTTCGCGGCGTCGGCCAGCACGTAGCCGCCGCGCGCAGTCTTGCTGTGATCTTCGGTGCCGGCCATCACGGTCAGGTTCTGCCGGGTCAGCAGCAGCGCGACCGGCTTCTCGCGGTGGTTCAGCGCAAAGCGCCAGGCTGCGGCCGTCTCGTTCGCATCCGCAGGGCGCAGCACGATGAGTCCGGGAATCGAGCGCAACGCCAGCATGTGCTCGATGGGCTGATGGGTCGGGCCGTCCTCGCCTACGCCCACGCTGTCATGCGTCCAGACGAACACGACCGGCGCGTGCATGATCGCGCTCAGCCGGACCGCGCCGCGCATGTAATCGGAGAAGACCAGGAACGTGCCGCCGTAGGGATGCACGCCGCCGTGTACGGCCATGCCGTTGAGCATCGCGCCCATCGCGTGCTCGCGGATGCCGAAGCGGATGTAGCGCCCCGCGAAGTCTCCGGGCTTGATATCCGTGACGCCCTTGAAGCGCGTGTTGTTCGAGGGGGTCAGGTCGGCGGAGCCGCCGATAAGGGTCGGGATGCGCGGGCCAATGGCATCGAGCACCTTGCCTGACGCGGCGCGTGTGGCAATCTTGTCGCCCGGCTGCCAGACCGGCAGGGCTGCTTCCCAGCCTTCGGGAAGCTTGCGGTCGAGCACCTGCGCCTGGAAGGCCGCACCCAGCTCGGCATCCGTCGCCTTATAGGTCTCGACCAGTTCGCTCCAGGTCGCCTGCTGCTGCGCACCGCGCTCACCGGCCTCCCGATAGCGCGCATACACCTCATCCGGCACCCAGAACTGCTCGTCCGCGGGGAGACCGAGCGCCTGCTTGGTCAGCCGCACTTCTTCTGCACCGAGCGGCGCGCCGTGGGCTTCCGCGGTGTCCTGCTTGTTGGGGCTGCCGTAGGCGATGTGCGACTTGCAGATAATCAGGCTGGGCCGATCCGTGACCTGCTGCGCGGCGACCGTAGCGGCCGCAATGGCCGGCATGTCATACGCACTCACGGTCTGCACGTGCCAGCCATAAGACTCGAAGCGCAGCGGGACGTTGTCGCTGTATGACAGGGAGGTCGGGCCGTCGATGCTGATGTTGTTGTCGTCGTAGTAATAGATCAGCTTGCTTAGCTTCAGATGACCGGCCAGGGACGCGGCCTCGTGGCTGATGCCCTCCTGCAGGTCGCCGTCGCTGACGATGGCATAGACATAGTGGTCTACTACATTGAAGTCCGGCCGGTTGTAGTTCGCAGCCAGGAAGGCTTCGGCCAGTGCCATGCCGGCCCCGGTGGCAAAGCCTTGCCCGAGCGGGCCGGTCGTCGTCTCCACACCCGGCGTATGGCTGTACTCCGGGTGGCCCGGCGTCTTCGACCCGAGCTGGCGGAATGCCTTGAGCTGGTCCATCGGCAGGTCATAGCCCGCCAGGTGCAGCAGGCTGTAAAGCAACATCGAACCGTGCCCGGCCGAAAGGACGAACCGATCACGGTTGAACCAGTGCTCGTCGGCCGGGTTCTGGCGCAGGAAGCGGCTCCAGATGACGTGGGCGACGTTTGCCATGCCCATCGGCATGCCGGGGTGGCCCGAATCGGCCTTCTGGACGCCGTCCATGGCGAGCCCACGAATCACGTTGGCGCACAAGTCATCCAGTGCGTCGAAGGTCAGGGCCGCCTGTTCCGAGGTAATGTTGGCAGAAAGACTCACAGATTCCTCCTGAATATACAGGTGCGCCAGGCGCGGCTCACCCGCTGATTGACAACAATCGGAAGACCAGTTTACCACTTGAATGCCTTCTCGTCTATACTTGGGCTCACAATGAGCAGCTTCGACCCAGACGCCTTCCAGGCAGCACTGACCACCCGGCGCATCGGGCGACCCACGCGCCACTATGCGCAGACCGGCTCGACGAACGACCTTGCGCACGCGGCCGCGCGCGGTGGTGCAGCCGAGGGGCTGGTCATCCTGGCCGACGAACAGACTGCGGGCCGCGGCCGGCTTGACCGCCGCTGGTGGGCGCCGCCGGGTACGTCGCTGCTCTTTTCGCTCCTGCTGCGGCCCGGCGTGCCGGTCACGCACGCGGGACAGTTGACCATGTGCCTGGGACTAGCCACCGCGGAGGCCAGCGAAGGCGTGACCGGGCTGCATATCGGGCTGAAGTGGCCGAACGATCTCGTCTATGCCGGCCGCAAACTCGGTGGCATGCTGGCGGAAAGCGAAGTTGATGGCGAACGGATCAGGTATGCGGTCCTGGGGCTGGGACTGAACGTCAACCTGGATTTCACCGCACCGGCTGATCCAGCGGATGGGACGCCCATGCCCGGCGAACTACGCAGCCAGGCCACCAGTCTCGCCATGCTCCTCGGCCGCCCGGTGGACCGCACCGCACTGCTCGCCGCGCTGCTCGCCGCCTTCGAGACCCAATATGACCGGCTGCTGGCCGGCCAATCTCCCCACATAGACTGGGCCGCCCGCCTTGACACCCTCGGCCAGCGCGTGCGAGTCGCACTGCGAGGCGACAGCTTCACCGGCGCCGCGATCGGCGTCACCCCCGAAGGCGGGCTCATCCTGGCCGCAGATGATGGCACCGAACGCATCATCTGGGCCGGCGACGTCACCGCGCTCCGTCCAACCTCGTAACTCCAAACAGGCAGGTTCCGAAATTGGAAGAAAGCTACTTTCTATAAACTAATACTATTAGTACATTCTACTCGTATTAGATACAAACTGGAGCGCAACGAGCATGAAGTCCCCACGCCGGCAGCGGAATCACGATCTTGTCGTCGAGGAAATCCTCACCACGGCGCGCGCCATCATGCGCGAGGAGGGGCCGGCCGCCCTGTCGATGCAGGAGCTGGCGCGTCGGCTCGACATGCGCGCGCCTTCGCTTTACAACTACTTTGCCGGCAAAACAGAGATCTACGATACCCTGTTCTGCCGGGGCTTCTCGCTGTTCGATGCTTACATCCAGGAGCAACTTGCCGGCGCGCAAGGCTGGCTGGATGAACTGCGCCGGTATCTGGCAGCCTACATGGCCTTTGCGCTGGAGCACCCCGACCTGTACCAGTTGTGCTTCGAGCGGCCGGTGCCGGGGTTCGTGCCGTCGCAGGCCAGCCTGGACCTCAGCTTTGCCGTGCTCGAACGGGCTTATGACACGGCACGCCGCTGGAGCCCAGTACTCCAGTCTGACCTTACCCCACAGCAGATGACCGACCTGGTAATCGCCGTGATGCATGGACTGACGGCCCTACACATGGCGAATGAGCCCCTTCTGCCGGTGGGCCAGGGCCGGTTCGGAGGCCTGATTCCTGCCGCGGTCTCCCTCTTCGAGAAAGCCTGGACCCAACCCCTGCAGCCCGAAGGAGACAGATGATGACCACTGTTTCACTGCCCACGAAGAATGTCGCTGCGGACGCCATAGCTGCGAATGCCATAGCTGCACAAGCAGCCTTGATCCCTTATGTCACCCCCGCCGAAGCACAGCAGCTCGCCCACGAGGAACTGCGCCGCCTGCTGGCGCTGCTGGAGACGCTGGACGCTGCAGACTGGGATAAACCGACGGCCTGCACCGCCTGGAACGTACGCGACATAGTCGCACACCAGGCCGGCGCGTATGCCAGCGGGACCGGCTACCGCGAGTTGCTGTACCAATACTCAGCCATGCTCTCGCCCCGCAACCTACCGGAAGACGCCATCAACAGGCGGCAACTCGCGGACCGGGCAATGCGCTCACCCGCAGAGCTGATCGACGAAATCAGGCGTACAGGAGATAAGGCGGTAGCCAACTGGGCGTATGGCTTCCGTTTGCTCAAGCCGCTCGGCATGCCGCATCCCGTCGGCGGCTGGCTGACCCTGCGGCACCTGATGCTCGCCATCCACAGCCGGGACACCTGGATCCACCGCCTGGACGTCTGCCGCGCCACCGGCCGCCCTTTCCAGCAGACTCAGGAGCACGACGGGCGCATCAACGCCCTGGTTGTGCGGGATCTGGCCGGGCCGCTGGCCGGCAAACTCGGCTCCCGAGCCGTCGTCCTGGATCTCACCGGCACCGGCCACGGCTGCTGGAAGATCGGCAGGGATGACGCTGGTGCAACCATCCGGATGGACGTGCTCGACTTCAACATCTACGCTTCCGGGCGTTTCAGCTACGAGGAGGCCGTGGAGCGGGCCGAGTTCATGGGCGACAGGACGCTTGCAGACCGGGCTTTCCGCCATCTGGCGGTGTTGTATTAGTATCCGCCCAAACCGGCTGAGGCCTCGACTCCCATACCCGCCACAGAGATCACGGAGGACATGGAGAGCGATCTTAGACTGCAGAAGCTCAAATCTCAGTGTCCTCTGTGTTCTCTGTGGCTGAAACTCAAATCCAGAACTCTTGCCGCAGTGCGGCCGCCTTTTCTCCTACGCGGTCCTCCATGGTATAATCGCGTGACATTTTGCGATACCACTGAAAGCTCGTATCATCTTTGTTTACCAGACCCCTGCGCGCTGCGCTGTTACTGACCGTCTCGCTTCTGGCTGCGGCTCTCGCGCTGACCATGTCCCGCGGCGCGGTTGCGGATGCATTGTTCCAGTCATCGCCCCTGCTGCCTATCGAAACGCCAGATGTGTTCCTTCCTGAGCCCGCGCTGCCGGTCGACACGCCCGCGCCCATCCTGTCCGAATCACCAATTATCGAGCCGGACCTTCCGGAGACAGCGCCGGGGGTTCCGGGCTTCCTCCCCGCACCGACGCTAACCAATCCGGATGATCTGCTGTCCGGCGGCGCCCTGACGCAAGGAAGCCAGCCGCCGTTGAGCGGAGCCGCCGCGCCGGTGGATGAGGCCGAACCGACGCCGATCCCCGCGCCGGCGGGCGCAGCGCAACTGATCGACAGCGCAGTGATGTTGCTCGGGTATGCATGGCTCTGCTGCGGCGCGGCGCTGCTAGCGCTGGCTGTGGTCGCGTTCGTCTGGCTCATGCGGCGCAGCGCCCGCCGGCGCACGCGCATCTAGCCCCCATGAACGCCCAGGCCGGTGTTCATCGCATTCGGCGCCCAAACTGGTCCATGTGGCTGCCCCTGGGCCTGGCGCTGCTGGCCTTCGCCGTCCGCGTGGCCGGACTGACCGCGCAGAGCCTCTGGCGCGACGAGGTGGACGCGTTGATGTTCGCCACCCGGCCGCTGCCCGAGCTGCTCAATATGTTCCGGCGGCCCGGCGACAACGGTCCCCTGTTCTTCCTGGCCCTGCGGCCGTGGCTGTCAGCGGCCGGCCAGAGCGAGTTCAGCCTGCGCTTCCCGTCAGCCGCGCTCGGCACGCTCGCCGTCCCCCTGTGCTATACGCTCGTCGCCCGGCTGACAGACCGCCGCATCGCCCTGCTTACCGCTCTGCTGCTGGCGCTGGCCCCCTACCACATCTGGTACAGCCAGGAAGCCAAGATGTACGCGGCGCTGACCGTCCTCGTGCCTGCATCGCTCCTGCTGACAGTCGAAGCTGCGCGCCGCGGCGGCCTGTGGCGCTGGGGACTCCTGTACATCGTCACGAGCCTGGGCTTCTACACGCACCTGCTGGCCGCACTGGTTGTGCCGGTGCAGGTGATCTGGCTGGCACTGCTGCCTGCTGCCGACCGGCGGCGCCGCTGGCTCACCATCGCCGGATACCTGGCGGTCCTGGGCTTGCCCTATCTCCCGCTGGCCGCGTGGCAGGCGGGCATGTGGCTCGGCACCTTCGAGACAGGTCATCCCTTCGTGCCCCTCGGTGACATCTTCAAAGTGCTAACTGCGGTGTTCAGCGTCGGAGTACTGGCCGGCCGCGGGTGGCTCGTCCTCCTGCCCTACATGCTGGCCCTGGTCGCCGGTGTGCTCCTGTGGGTCGTCCAGGGCGGGCGTCGCGTGCGGATGCGCACGGTCGCGCTGCTGCTCACCTGGCTGCTGTCGCCGCCACTCATGGTGTTCGGCGTCTCGCTCGGCATGCCCATCTTCACGGAACGCTACCTCATCTGGTGCCTGCCCGCCTATCTGACCCTGCTCGCGCTCGGCATCACCGCGCTGGCACAGCTCTGGCGGCCCATGGGCCTGGTGGCCCTGCTGGCTATGCTGGCGCTCAACCTGTCCAGCATCGCACAGCAGACGTACCGGCCCATCAAGTCCGATTTCCGCGCGGCTGCGGCTTATGTCCGGCAGCAGGTGCAGCCGGGCGACCTCCTGGTTTACCAAATTCCCTATATACGCTACACTTTCACCTATTACTACGATCCGCAAGGCGACCCGCGTGCGACTTCGGCCCCCTGGCTCGACGGGCCATACACGAACCGCGGGATGACCCAGGCAGAAGTGGACGCGTGGATGGCGCAGGGGCTGGCCCAGGCGCCTGCGGCCTGGCTGATTGCCTCCGAGGCGCCAATGTGGGATGTGCGCGGCCTGACGGAGCAATGGCTGGGGGAGCAGGGCACGGTGACGGCCCACCAGGAGTTCAGCCGCGTGGCGGTCACGCGGTATGAGTTGGAGCAATAAGCGGTAGCAGTGTGAAAGGCCCGATGTGCAAGCGAAACCCATGACCCGTTATCAGCTCTCGCTGTTCACCGATGACAACCAGAGCGCAGCCAACGGCGAGCCGGACTGGATGCCCTCGCCGGGCGCAGTCCGCCGCGCGCGGGCGCAGCTCCAGCAGCGCGGCGCGCTGGCCGCGCTGACCGAGACGCCGATCAGCCTGCAGATGGTCCCCGCAGGCGAGCCGCCGTGGGTGTGGCTGTTGGGCGCGGCAGCCTGGGTGGTCATCTGGCCGGCGGTCATCGCACTTCAGTTCAGCCGAGGCACAGTGCCCTGGCTCTCACCGTGGGTCGTGCTGCTACTGGCCCTGCTGCACATGCTCCTGCTGGTCGGGCCAGTCTATGCCGCCGTACGCGACACAGGCAAGAGTGCGTTGCACCGCCGCTTCCGGCAGGTCAGCACGCTTGCGCAGATGCTGGCGCTGGAGCCGAAGGAATTCGAGGCCTGGGTCGGCATGTTGTTCACGCTGGACGGCTACGAAGTACGGGACACGGCTCACGTGGCCGACCACGGCATCGACCTGGCCGTGACGGGCAACGGCACGCGCTACGGCCTCGTGCAGTGCAAGCGCTATCGAGGCACCGTCGGTGAGCCGACCGTGCGCGACCTGTACGGCACGCTGATGCACGAGGGCGCGGAGTACGCATGGCTCGCCACGACCGGCGCCATCTCGCGGCAGGCGCGCGAGTGGGCTGCAGGCAAGCCGATCGAGCTGTGGGATGGCCCGAAACTGGTGGCCTTAGCGAAGAAGCACCGCTAAGAAGCCGTTGGGAAGAGGATGGAGTTGAGCGGCCCCAGACGCGGAGCGGCCCATCCACAGGCGGGCTCGTCCGCATTTGAGAATGCGCACTCCTCTTTGCAGGAAAATTCTGAGTCTCGTAGCAGGCGTTTGCTGCTAACCTGTCATATCGGAGGGAAGCCATGAAGCGACCGGAGCATACCCGGCCCCTCGTCTTTGCACATCGCGGGGCCAGCAAAGCCGCACCTGAGAACACGTTGCCCGCCTTCGAGGCCGCCATCCGCATGGGCGCGGACGGCGTGGAGCTGGATGTGCAGTACAGTTCCGACGGCGCGCTGGTCATCTTTCACAATCCGCGCCTCAATGCGACGACCAATGGCGAAGGCCGCGTCACCTCGCACACGCTGGCCGAGCTGCGCGAGCTGGATGCCGGCAGTTGGTTCGATCCGCAGTTCGCAGGCACGCGGATTGCCACGCTCGATGAGGTACTGGACCTATTGAACGGCAAGCTGCTGGTCAACATCGAGATCAAGGCGCTGGACTCAGCCACGATGGGGCTGGGCGCAGACGTGGTCAAGGCCGTGCGGGCGCACGACATGGTAGACCAGGTGGTCATCAGCTCGTTCAACCCGGTGGCGCTGCGCCGAGCCAAGAACGCCGGCCCGGAAATCGAGGCCGGGCTGCTGCTCGCGCCGGACCTGCCCGGCTGGACACGCTGGGCGGTCACACGCAGCTACAGTAAGGCGAACGGGCTGCACCCGGAGCTGCCGATGGTGGATGCGGCCTACATGGCGCAAGCCGCGCGTCTCAGGCTGCCCGTGCGCGTCTGGACAGTCAACGAGCCGGACGATATGCAGCGCATGATTGACCTGGGCGTAGATGCCATCATTACCGACTATCCCGACCGGCTGGTCGAGCTGCTCAAGTAGGATAGGTTGGCAACCCGTCCTTCCCGCGCTTTCGAGGGAGTTTGCATGACCCAGGCTGAGTCCAATCCGAACGACCTGATGGCTTTCTTTGCGCCGCGCGGGGTCGCCGTCATCGGCGCAAGCCGCGACCCCGAGAAGCTGAGCTACGGCGTCATCCGCAACCTGCTGGACCCGGAGCGCCCGTACCCCGGGCCGGTCTATCCGGTCAACCCGAAGGCGGATGAGATCCTCGGCCTGCGCTGCTACCCTGACATCGCGAGCGTGCCCGACCCGGTCGAGCTGGCCGTGCTGATTATCCCCGCGGCCGTGGTCGGTCCGGCGCTGGACGCTTGCGGCCGCCGCGGCGTGAAGGCCGCCATCGTCATCTCCGGCGGCTTCCGCGAGGTCGGTACGGAAGGCGCGGCGCGCGAGCACGAGATGGTCGCCGTCGCGCGGCGCTACGGGCTACGCGTGATGGGCCCTAACGGCATCGGCGTCATCGACACCCATACGCCGCTCAACACGACGTTCGTCAAGGGGATGCCGCCCGCCGGGCACATCGCGTTCCTGTCGCAGTCGGGCGCGCTGTGCGGAGGCGTCATCGACTGGACTATCGGCGCGGGCATCGGCTTCAGCCGCCTGCTCAGCATGGGCAATGAGGCCGACGTCAACGAGACGGACATGCTGCCGGTCCTGGCTGCCGACCCGGCCAGCCGGGTCATCACGCTCTACCTGGAGGATGTCAAGGGTGGACCCGCGTTCGTCCATGCGCTGCAGACCGCGACCGCGGCCAAGCCGGTCCTCGCGCTCAAATCGGGGCGCACGGCAGGCGGGCAGGCGGCGACCGCGTCCCACACGGGCGCGCTGGCCGGCGTCCACGCGGCCTTCCGCGCCGCGTGCAAGCAGACCGGCGTACAGGAGGTCGAGACCGTACAGGCGCTCTTTGATGCTGCGCTTGCGTTCGCATACCAGCCGCTGCCCAGCGGCAACCGGGTTGCGTTGCTGACGAATGCGGGCGGGCCGGCTGCGCTGGCCGCGGATGCGCTGGAAGGAGCCGGTCTGCAGCTGGCACGCACCAGCCCGGAGTCGCGAGCGCGCCTCCGGGCCATCGTTCACCCCGATGCGCAGGTGGCCGGGCCGGTGGACCTGCTGGGCGGCGCGGATGCCGCGGGTTATCGCGCCGCGCTCGATGTGGTCCTGGCCGATCCGGCATGTGACGGCGTGCTGGCGATCCTCGTCCCGCAGGCGCTCATCAACCCGGTCGCGGTGGTCGAGGCATTCGGCGCGGCCGCGGCAGCTCAGGCCGAACCGCACAAGCCGGTGCTTGCCTGCCTGATGGGCCAGGCCAGCCTGGCGGAGGCCACTACTGCGGCTCACCGGCTGTCACTGCCGGCGTATACCTTCCCGGAGGATGCTGTGCGGGCGTTCGGCGCGCTGTGGCAGCGGGCGCGGTGGCTCCGGCGCGTGGACACCGCCGCCGTGTCGCCCGAAGCCGATCAGGCAGAGCGCATACAGCGTGCGCGTGCCCGCCGCGACGTGCAGAACGCGCTGCTCATCCACCGGGGCGCTGGCCGCACCGCACTCGATGCAGCTGCATGCCGGCCATTGCTTGCAGCCTACGGGCTGCCCTTGCCGCCGGAAGGCCTGGCGCTTGACCCGGCAGATGCCGTTGAGTTTGCCACGCGCATCGGCTTCCCGGTCGCGCTCAAGCTCATCAGCCCCGATATCCTGCACAAGAGCGACATCGGCGGCGTGCTGCTCAACGTGGCGGATGCCGATGCGGTGCGGGCCGGATTCGCCGCGATCCTCGAGCGTGCCCATGCCGCACATCCCGGCGCGCACATCCGCGGGATACAGGTGCAGAAGATGGTCACCGGCGGGCAGGAGGTCATCATCGGCGCTAAGCGCGACCCGACGTTCGGTCCCCTGGTGATGTTCGGGCTGGGCGGCATCTATGTCGAGGCGCTGGCGGATGTCAGCTTCCGGCTCGCGCCCCTGACGCACGCGGATGCGGAGGAGATGATCGACGAAGTGCGCTCGGCGCGGCTGTTGAGTGGGCTGCGCGGGGCCGCGCCTGCGGACCGTGCGGCGCTGGCCGATGCCATCGTGCGGGTCGGGCAGGTTGCGGCCGACCATCCCGAGATTGCCGAGCTCGATATCAACCCGCTGCTGGTGCTGCCAGAAGGCGAGGGGGTGCTGGCAGTGGACGCCCGGCTCATCCTGGGGTAAGGCTATGTTATACTCCGAGCCATGCCACGCCTGACCTGCACTGACCTTGACCTGCTCCGCCGCGTGCCATACTTCGCCCGGCTGCCGGAGGAGGTGCTGGCCGCGCTTGCGGCCGTCGCGGTGCAGCGCACGTATGACCGCGGGCAGGTCATCTTTCTCGAAGGCGACCCCTGCGCGGGGCTGCATATCGTCGCGGCAGGAGAAGTCAAGATCTTCAAGCTGTCACCGCAGGGCCGCGAACAGATTCTCCACCGCTTCCGCCTCGGCGACACGTTCAACGACGTGGCCGTCCTGGACGGCGGCCCGAACCCTGCCAGTGCCGCCGCGCTCACCGACGCCACCCTCTGCATCATCAGCCGCACAGATATCCGCCGCCTCGCAGAACGTCACCCGCCCCTTGCCTGGGCCCTGATCGAGAGCATCGCGGGGCGCACCCGCCACCTGGTCGCGATGGTCGAGGACCTCTCGCTGCGCTCCGTCAAGGCGCGGCTGGCCCGGCTGTTGCTCACGGAGGCCGCGCGCACCGAGGGCTTGGGGGATATTGACCGCAGCCAGATGGTTACGCAGGCGGAAATGGCCGCCCGGCTCGGCACCGTCCGCGAGATGATCGGCCGCGCGCTGCGCGACTTGGCCGACGAAGGGCTGATCGAGTTCGACCGCCACCGCATCGTCGTCAAAGACCGCGCCGGGCTGGTTGCCGTGGCCGAGGGGATGTGATGGCGAGCCGGACAGGCCCGGCTACTTCGATGATCCGGCCAACATGCCCTGTATAAATCACTTCCGAAACGCGAGAAAAAAAATCTGCACCGGCAGCATGGCGATCACTCTAGCGGCATTCAGGCCGCCGTAATTCTCACCCCAAAAAGCAATAAAGCCCAAGAGCCCGGCAGGCGCGGCCATCAGTGTGCGTTTCGTAGTGAAGGCAAATACGAAAACCCCTTTGCCCCAATCTCCGGCCCGGGGCCCGCGCGGCCCGCAACACGCTTGACTAAGGCGATGAAACGATCTATACTTCAGAATGTACGCCGAGCACTTAGTGTAACAAGGGCTAGCTGTACGCAGGACAAGGATGTCGATCCATGCCCCCAGATACTTTCCATATCCGTAAAGGCGCTAGCATTTTCCACGGCAGCGCCCCTCCGACACTCATGAATATGCAACCCATGAAGCGTGTGGGACCTTCCCCGCCAGCCACTACCCCCATGCACCTCTGATGCTTCGTAGACCGACTGCGACCTGCTCCGGAAAGGAGGTAAGACTAGTGAGTTGGCATCGCAGGTGTGCTCGAAAGTCATGATCATTCCCCCGGTTTGAGTCCACGAAAGGAGTACTCCTATGGAACCTCGTAAGCTGTCTCGACGGCAATTTCTGGCAGGCGTAACGGCCAGCTCTGGCTTGGCATTGCTGGTAGCATGCCAGCCCCCACCCGCGACCGCTCCTTCAACCGCAGGCGAGGCACCCGCGCAGCAGCCCGCCTCTGCCGAACCCCTTGAACTCACCATGTGGACATGGAAAGTCTTTCATGTCCCAGGCCTGGAAGCCATTGCCAAAAACTTCGAGGAGACCGAAGGCGTCAAAATCACCGTAAGCGCATTTAACCCGGATGAGGTTTATCGCACCAAGATTACGACATCGGCCCAGTCGGGCGACCTGCCCGATATCCTGTCCTACTGGTCGCAAGGCCAATGGGAAATGGCAGCTACTGATCTGCTGCTGGAACTGACCGATGAAGTAGATGAGACCTGGCAGAACAACTTCCTCCCCGGAACCTTTGACAAGTATGGCGTCTTCGCACAGGATAAGTTCGACTCCTGTGCTCAAGACGACGAGTGCACCTTCAAGAACATCGCGGTGGGGCAGGTTTTCAGCGTGCCCTACCTGGCTGGACAGGCCTATTTTGTTTTCGGGAACCGCAAGATCATGAGCGATGCTGGGCTTGATCCGGACACGCCGCCCAAGACCGCCGAAGAGTGGCTGGAGATGATGAAGACGATCAAGGCGAAGACAGGCGTACCCGGCTTGGTGACAGGCGTCCAGAACCCCGATGTCATGCATTTCTGGATCTTCAACCCGCTAGCGATCACGAGTTGCGGCGTGGAAACATACGACGCAATCTACAATGGCCGCGGTAGTTTCACGAACTCATGCACCATGCGTGTCCTGGATTGGCTGCACCAGGTCGCCAAGGAAGACCTGTGGATGCCAGGCATCCTGCAGACCAATATTGATCCGGCCGATGTGGCCTTCTCCCAGGGTAAGGCTGCCTTCGATGTGGGCGGAACCTATACGTTAGGGTTCCTACTATCACAGGGAATGGACGCCAATAACATCATCTCGTTTGCCATCCCACCACTGGAGGGATCCGCAGAGGGAACCCTGAAAGTGAGCCCGTTCCCGCTCATCGACGCGATGGTCACCAAGGACTGCGAGAAGCCCGAAGTGGCCGTGAAGTTCCTACGCTTCCTGACCAGCCCCGAACAGATGTCGGTCTTCGCCAAGATGACCGGCGACCTGCCAGCAGTCAAGGTTCCCGCCGATCCGGAGAAAGTCGGCTCCACCATGGTGGGGCTACTCAACGCGTTGAGCGAAACATCGCCGTTCAACGACAGCAAGGCCGAAATCCTAGAAGAGCCTGGCCTGGTTCTTAAGACCGGGCTGCAGCAGTTTATCACGGCCGAAACCACACCGGAAGAGCTCGCACCTCAGATAGACGCAGCCAACGAGGCCGCGTGGGGCGCACGCGGTGGACCTAAGAATCCGTAAGGAGTTCGTCGGAGGGGCGCAGAGGTCCCTCCTCTGCGCCCCCAAGAAAGGGGGTTGCTGCATGCAAGCAAGACCGGCCGTTGCTGTTGGCGCTGCGCAGGCGCCCAGGCAAAGGAAGACCCTTTGGCGCAGATTGAAGGCCAACAGCGGCTTCCTGTTCATCCTGCCTGCTACGCTCATCTTCACGATCTTCGGTCTCTACACTGTTATTTACTCAATCGTTCTCAGCTTCTTCCGATGGAATGGCTTCGGCAAGTTCTCCCTCCTGCCTTTTGCCTGCCAATATCCGGCCTGCGCCTTCGTGGGCTTGGGCAACTTCCGCGAGTTCCTTTATCAGGAACCGACCCGGTCGCGTTATTTCTGGTGGGCCCTGGAGCACAACATTACGATTGGCGTGATCGTGACAGCGGGCACTATCCTCATCGCGCTGCCACTGGCGATCGCGCTCAATCGCGCTGCACGCGGGCAGTCAGTATACCGCCTGCTAATCATGTTACCGATGGTCACCGCCGGCATAGCGGTCTACTACGTCTGGACTTTCATCTATGAGCCCGATGGGCTGCTTAACACTGTGCTGAACAGCCTTGGCCTGGGATTTCTGCAAGCCAGGCAAGGTTGGTTGGGACAGTCCAACACGGCCCTGCCCGCGCTGATGGCGGTCCTGGTATGGAGCGCGGTACCCATGGCCACTATCCTCTACCTAGCCGGCCTGCAGACCATCGACAGGGAGCTGTATGAGGCTGCCACCATGGACGGCGCGAATCCTTGGCAGTTGCTGTGGCGCATCACATGGCCGCTCCTATACCCGGTCACCGTGATCATCATCATCACCAGCATCAACGCAGCTTTTCAGGGTTATGAGATGGTCTACCTGATGACCTATGGCGGACCGGCAGGGCACACTGAAGTCGTGGGTCTCCAGATCTTCAAATATGGGTTTGGTGACCAGCGGCAGCTTGGCATGGCCAGTGCCATGTCATGGGTCCTATTTCTTGCCGTGTTCGTAGTTTCGCTTTTCAATCTGCGCATCCTGCGCTCGCGGACGTAGGAGGAGGTCGCCATGTATCAGTTACGGCGTTCCGCCGCAAGCGTGGCCTCGTATATCGCGTTGAGCGCCTACGCTCTCCTGAGCCTGTATCCGTTCCTCTGGATGATATCGTCTGCACTAAAGTCCAACGACGAAGTTCTGCGCAGCCGGTCGCTGTTTCCAAGCCAGATACACTTCAACGTTATCGTCGACACCTGGAACCAGCTAGGCTTCTGGAAATACTTCATCAATAGCGTGACCGTTGCCGTGGCGGTTGTGTTGGGAATCGTCCTGGTCTATTCGATGGCCGGCTATGGCTTCGCCAAGACCAATTTCTGGGGTCGTGAGTTCTTCTTCATGGCGTTCCTGGCTATGCTGCTGGTGCCTGGCGTCACAGTGTTGGTGCCGTTGGTCCAGTTACTTAAAGCCCTGGGCCTGATCGGTTCTGGCGCGGACAAAGTCGCCACCTATACTGGCTTGATCATGCCGATCATTAACGGCGGGGGGCCTTTCGCGGTTTTTCTATTTCGCAATTACTTCGCATCGCTGCCCGAAGAGCTTCACGACGCGGCGCGTGTCGACGGCTGCAGCGAGTGGACTATCTATTGGCGCATTCTGCTTCCGCTGGCCACCCCAGCCGTAGCTACGGTGGGCATCCTGAACTTCATCAGCGCGTGGAATGCGTTCATGTGGCCATCAATTGTACTTAATAACCCGGATTGGTTTACGTTGCCCCTGAAACTCAAGGACCTCGACCTACAAATCGTCATCCAGTGGAATGTCCGCATGGCCGGCTCTCTAATCACAGTAATACCTGTGCTGCTAGTCTTTCTAGCACTGCAGCGCTACTACATTCGGGGACTCACTGCCGGCGCGATCAAGGGCTAGCTGCCCGGAGAAGCTATCATGGATATCACTATATGCCCTGGATTTCATCTGCCCGACGATGGGGGTCGAACAGCGGCACTCTACCGTGAGCTCGGCGCTACCAGTGTGCAACTCTACATCGACTGGAAAGCGGTCGAGCCCGAGCCTGGAGAATACGACTGGTCACCATACGAACGCGATCTGGAAATGCTGGAGCAAGCCGGTCTCAAGCTGGGTCCGTTCGTCATCTGCGGATCCTGGTATGTGACGCCGCAGTTCGTGCGCGATGAGCCGGGCATGGTGATGTATCGATGCGTGGAGCATGATCGGGACTCCGCCATTCCCAGCCTTTGGTGTCAACAAGTCCGGCCGCATATCGAACGTTTTCTGCAGGCGGTAGCCGACCACTTTGGGCGCCGAGGCATTCTCGGCTACGTTATCCTCGGCCCCACCGGAGATTACGGTGAGGCGCTGTACCCGGTCGTAGGCAACTGGCCTGGCGCGTATCATGGCCATCCTGGCCATTGGTGCAACGATCCGCTAGCCATTTTGGACCTGCGGCGGTGGCTAGCGCGGCATTACAACGACGATCTGGACCTCCTCAACTGGGGTTGGCGGACCAACTACCGGGCATTCGATGAGATCCTGCCGTTCACCCGTCAGAATATGCCATCAGCCCGCGCATATGTCGAGCAAATACGCTGGTATCGCGAGTCGATGACTGAATTCAGCGATTTCTGGCTGAGGGCCGCCCAGCGGGCATTCAAGGACATACCCATTTATCTTTGTACCGGAGGCTTGATGTTGCCCGAGCACGGCGCGGATTTCTCGGCACAGGCCCGGATCGCTGCAGACCACGGCGCAGGGGTGCGCATCACGAACGAGTCGTCCGATTACGTATTGAATTTCATGCTGACCCGCCTGGTCGATTCGGCTACACGGGGGTATGGCGCGTTCGTAGCACACGAACCGGCCGCGATTGTGACACCCAAAGGCGTGGCGGGGCGCATCTTCAATGCGGCTTGCGCCGGATGCAGTCAATTCTTCAGCTATCCCAACGCTTACATCCACGCAGGAGAAGTGAGTGCGGGTGGGGAGGTTCTGAAAGGGTTGCGGGACTACCTGAAACGGCGGAAGCCCATCGTGTCCGTCGCAGTGATTTACCCTGACAACGAGCGGGTAATTAAGGGGGAGACATCCTTCGACACCTTTCACATGGCCCTACGCAACCTGGTGGACTTCGATTTGGTCGATGAGAGCATGATCCGCGATGGTCTTCTAAAGCGCTATAACTACCTGGTTGTGGCGGGGATCGGATGGCTGCGCAGCGGGAACCTCACGGCCATCGAGACCTGGATAAGAGACGGTGGGGTGATGTTAAATATCAATTGCCTGGTGGCCGATCTGGACATGGCTGATCAATCCACCGCACAGTGGCAGGCGCTCTTGGGATTCGTGCCGGAGACGGACCGCCATTACGCGATCGTCGAACAGGATATTCTGGACGCGAAGGTACTGCCGCATACCCACAGCCTCGCGCCGCTATGGTCCACCTCAGCCTACGGACCGTTGGCGCCTGAATGCTATCCCCTCATTGGTATTCGGCCGGGGGATAGGGCGCCAGCCGCCGGTCATGCGTTTGTCGCGTGGTTGCGAACCGTGGAACGAGGCGCGATCATAAACTATTTCGGCAACATCGATCCGCGTTCCGGGCACGGCGGTTGGGCTACCTCTGACTCGGCCGCGCTGGCCTTCTTGGCCGACGTCTTCCAGGGAGTGCAGGCGCTCGGCCTTCCGACCCAAATCCCGACGACATTACGGTCAGAACAGGATCACGTGTACCTGACTCAGTTCGCTGACGGCATGCTGGCAATGAACTTCGCCGATCAGCGAGTGACGCTAAGCGTGGGTGACCTGACAGTGCAGTTGGATGCAGCGGCGATCGAGGCGATATAGAGACCGCCACAAAATGGTGACGCTCCGTATGTCTGGGCTTCAATTTCATAGTGCGACAAAAGTCCCTGACATGCGCGGTCCGGCCTGCTATAGTGGGCAGAAAGTCGACGCGATAGGAAGTATTACCATGTCCCAGACCATCCTGCCCGAGATTGACGAGGCCCTCTGCAACGGCTGCGGCAAGTGCCTGCCGGCCTGCGAGGCGGGCGCGCTGGCCCTCATCGAAGGCAAGGCGGTGTTGGCCCGGCCGGACCGCTGCGAGTACGACGCCGCGTGCGAACCTGCCTGCCCGACCGGTGCAATTCAACTCCCCTTCGCGATCGTCCTCAAGTAGGGTCAGGCAGCTTCGGCCGACCAGAAATCTGCATTCGCACGCCCCTTTGTTTTGTCCTTATCCTACCCTCGGCTATACTGACCCCGGCGCGCACCTGTAGCCCTGGATTTCGCGCGCCATGTTGTCTGCACGTAGCATGACCGGGCGAGGATGAAGCGGTCCGAATGACCAAAACACAGTGGCGACATGATGCAGCCGTGGTCAAGCCCCATAAGAGCGGAGGCAACGGGAGGTGGCCAGAAGCAGCGGCACAACAACCGCTGTTTGCCCCTGCACCTGCCATTCCACCGGAGCAGCAGGCAGCGCATGTGGCCCGGCTCAACATTATCAAGAATCCGGGGCACTTCACATACAAGGTGCCTGGTCTGCTGGCATGGCTCGCCCTCGGTATTGCCATCCTCG
Source organism: uncultured Anaerolineales bacterium (assembly GCA_964614645.1). GTDB lineage: Bacteria > Chloroflexota > Anaerolineae > CG2-30-64-16 > CG2-30-64-16 > MWBF01. The sequence goes on along the minus strand of CAZTMA010000028.1, from coordinate 18,070 downwards.
GCGCGGTACTGGCTCCGCGCGTGCTGGTCATCGCGGCGCAAGTAGCCGGCGTCTACATGATCCTCCGGCTGCTGGCCGTCATCGTCTTCTACCCCATCGGCATCCGCAAGAGTCGCCAGGCCGAGCGACGCGCGCGTGCGCTGCGCGGCCGGGCAAAGGGCGCGGTCGCGGGATTGCACCATGTGGTACTGCTCCCGAACCTGGAGGAACCGGTGGAGGTGCTGGCCCGCACACTGCGCAGCCTGGCCGGCCAGGCCGACGCCCGCAGTCGGGTCACGATTGTCCTGGCGATGGAAGGGGCCGAGACCGGTGCGCATGCGAAGGCCGAACAGCTCCGGGCACGCTTCGAAGGCTACTTCGCACGCGTCCTGATTTCGATCCATCCCGCCGACCTGCCCGGTGAGTCGCGCGGCAAGAGCTCGAACCAAGCGTGGGCTGCGCGCGTCGCTTACCAGGAACTTGTGGAGCGCGCCGGTATTCCGCTCGAAAACCTGACCCTCACCTCGTGCGATGCAGATTCGGTACTGCACGTCGATTATCTGGCCGAGATCGGCCGCCAGTTCGTCGCAGATCCCGATCGTTACACCAACGTCTGGCACGCGCCGATGCGCCACATCAACAATCACTGGAATGTGCCCAGCCCGGTGCGGCTTCTGAGCTTCTTCTTCAACCTGGTGCAGGTCTCGGAACTCACTGACCCACTGTCAGTCAAGCTGCCGGTCAGCTCTTTCACCCTCAGCTTCAAGCTCGCAGACTCCGTCGGCTACTGGGACGCGTTTGCGCTGGCCGATGACTGGAACATGTTCCTGCGGTGCGCCTTCGGCACGCAGGGCCGCATCAGGCTGCGGCCGGTCTTTCTGCCGACCTCAGGCGACGCGGTCACCGGCGCGAATCTGTGGCAGGCCCTCGCGAACTTCTACCGGCAACGGCTACGGCACGCGTGGGGCTGCCAGGATGTCGGATATGTGCTCCAGCAATGGGGCCGCTGGCCGGACATGCCGGTCGGTCGCAAGAGCCTGTATCTTTTCAAGGTGGTGCATGACCACGTCGTGTTCACGACCGCGGGTCTCATCATCGGCGTCGGCTCCACCGTCCTGTTCCTGGAAAACGGGCTGTTGGGCGTGGTCCAGCCCATCCCTGGCTTGTACTCCATCCTGTTCCAGGCCGGCAACGTGATCAACGCGGTCGCCATATCGGCTGAGGTGCTGTACGAGCACCTGAGCACGCGGCGGACCAGCGGCGGCTGGCGGCCGCGCAGGCTGCTCACAGACATTCTGCTCTGGCCCCTTGTGCCGGTGTTGACGATGCTCCTAGTGGCGCTGCCAACCATCCAGGCGCAGACGAGGATGATGTTCGGCGCGCACCTCCACTTTGAGGTCACGCCGAAGCAAGTGGATTGACACACAGAAAGTAAGGTGGTGCGAATGAGTTTCCCTCGATCGGGCGGCGTCTTATGTCATCCGACTTCCTTCCCGGGAAGATTCGGCATCGGCGACCTGGGCAAAGGGGCCTATGACTTCGTAGATTGGCTGGCGGCCGCAGGGCAGCAGCTCTGGCAGGTCCTGCCGCTCGGCCCAACGGGCTACGGCGACTCGCCCTACCAGTGCTTCTCCGCGTTTGCAGGCAACCCGCTGCTCATCAGCCCGGAGGGCCTGGCCTGGAACGGCCTGCTGCCGCACGCGGCACTCAATGACGTGCCCCCGTTCCCCGAACACGCGGTGGACTATGGCTGGGTCATCGACTACAAGCAAGGGCTTCTGCGACAGAGCTTCGCTCACTTTAAGGAACACGGCACGGCTGACCACCACAAGGGGTTCGATTGGTTCCGAGCGCAGAACGCCGGCTGGCTGGACGACTTCGCGCTCTTTATGGCGCTCAAGGGTCACTTCGGCGGCGGGAGCTGGCACGACTGGCCGCACGAGGTGCGCCTGCGCCAGCCGGCTGCGCTTGCAGAATACCGCGGCCAGGTGACTGCTGAGGCCGAGTACCAGGCGTATCTACAGTTCGTGTTCAATGACCAGTGGAGCGCGCTGAAACGCTACGCCGGGGAGCGCGGCATCCAGATAATCGGCGATGTGCCCGTCTTCGTGGCGGAGGACAGCGCCGATGTCTGGGCCAACCCGGAGCAGTTCCGGCTGGACAGCGAGGGCAATCCCACGGTCGTGGCGGGGGTGCCGCCGGACCTATTCTCTGCGACGGGCCAGCGGTGGGGCAACCCGCACTACAACTGGGACGTGATGCGCCAGGATGGCTTCCAGTGGTGGATCAGGCGCATCCGCCAGACACTACAATTCGTGGACATCGTGCGCATCGACCATTTCCGTGGATTCGAGGCGTCGTGGGAGATCCCGACCAGTGAGCCGACGGCCATCAATGGCCTGTGGGCTAAGGCGCCCGGCGCGGAACTGTTCCAGGCGGTGGAGCAAGCGCTCGGTGTCCTGCCCATCATCGCAGAGGACCTGGGAATCATCACGCCGGAAGTGGACGCGCTGCGGCTGCAGTTCGACTTTCCGGGCATGAAAGTGCTGCACTTTGCGTTCGGGCCAGAGTTCTTCCCGCCCTACCTGCCCTATACGTACGAGACGAACTCTATCGTCTATCCGGGCACGCACGACAACAACACGACCGTCGGCTACTGGAACGAGCGCAGCGAGATCGAGCAGCACAACATCCGCCGGTTCACCGGCACGGACGCGCACGATATTGCGTGGGACTTCATCCGGTTGGCGTGGAGCTCCGTATCGAATCAGGCAGTCGCAACCCTGCAGGACGTGATGAGCCTGGGCGAGGAGGCGCGCATGAACTATCCCAGCCGGGCCGGCGGCAACTGGCAGTGGCGCTACACTGCGGGGATGCTGACGCCGGAGCTGGCCGCGCGGCTGCGCGACTTCAGCGAGACATACGGCCGCCCGCTGAAGGTGAAGGAGACGTCCGCATAGGCGTCATCGAGCCAACGGCCTGGCCGGTCGTGCTGTAGCTTAGTCCACCTGCACCGGCGGCAGCTCGACCCGGCCGACCTCGCTGCCGTCGGTCGCGCGATAGACGATGAGCAGCACGCCGAACGTGCCGCGCCGGTCCGCGGGCAGCGCCAGGTCATACACATCCTCGACCACTTCGCCGGGTACCCAGGCAGTCGTGGGATAGGTGAAATGGACGGGCACGCGGTCGTCCGCCACGACGACCGCGCTGGCCGCGTCCAGCAGCCGGGCCGACACCTTGAGGTCCTCGGTGATGGGTGCAGCCGCAGTCCACTGCACCGCCACCCGCACGACCGGCCCCGCGTGCGTCTGCCGGACGTGCGTGCTCGCGCCAAGCCAGCGCACACCCGTGCCCACATCGTCCCCCGGCGGAACGGCGCCGGCCGCGGCCTTCGGGCTGACGGCAATCAACGGCCCCGCGGCATCCAGGCTGTACAGCGCGGCGCTGCCGGGCAGGTCGCGCGTCAGATACACGGGCGCGCCGCGTGCCAGCGCCTCGGCCACCTCAGCCAACCGCGCATCCTCTGCATCGGCCCACACCACGTCCAGGTCACCCCGCCGGCCCAGCACATCCCGAAAATAACGCACCAGCGTCGTCTCGCCGCCCAGCCCCACGATCACGCTGTCCTGCGCCGCGCTGTCCAGCATATCCGCGCCGAGGTCATACACGGCCCACTCGTCGCTGCGATCCCGTTGCGGCCACTCGCGCAGCGCCGTGCGCACCGGCTCAAACAGCAGCACGAACGCTACGGGCAGCATCCACAGGAGCGTCAGCAGAGGGCGAGCCTGCCGCGGCAAGCGCATAGGCCGGGCGCTGACCGCAGCCCGCTGCGCAAAGCTGTCGAAGAGGGGGGCCAGGCCCCACGCGGCCCAGACGGCCATCAGCATGAACGCGGGCAGCAGGAAGACCTCGATGTCCTGCACCTTGTAGTTGACCGCGAACAACGTCTGACCGGCCAGCGCCAGCAGCAGGAACACCGACCGCCGCAGGCTGTAGCGCCAGCCCGTAACCAGCCCAGCCACCGCAGCCAGCGCCGTCAGCGCGCCCATCTCCCGGAGGAACAGGCCCACATAGTCGCCTGCGTCCCGCGCGACGCCGAACGGGTTGCCGGTCAGGAACACGCTGTAGCCGCGCGCAAGCACCCAATCCGATGTGCCGGCCAGGGTCGGCTGATACGTGCCGTCCAGCGACGACACGGCCTGCCCGCGGATGGGCAGGTAGACATAGAGCAGCAGGGGTGCAAGCAGCAGCGCCAGGGGCCTCAGCCAGCGTCGCGGCTGGCGCAGCAGCGCGGGGTCGGTCCAGAGGATGAAGACGAGTGCGGCGGGGAAGAACAGGGCGATCATGCGGTGATGGGCCAGTCCCAGCCCGGCCGTCAGCGCGGCCAGCGCCAGCAGCCGGTCCGCGCGAGGCGCGGCGGGGATGCGTCCGCGTTCACCCTGCCGCGCGGCCTCCCAGCGGAGCAGCAGGTACACGAACGAGATGGCCAAAAAGCCGTGCAGCCCGTAAACCTCCGCAATCGTGGCCTGCGACCACCAAGTCGGAGAGATGGCGAACGCGATGGTTGTCACCACTGCAGCGGCCCGGCTGCCGGCCACGGTGCGCGCCGCGCGATACAGCACGCCGACCGCGGCTGCGGCCAGCAGCGCGGAAAACAGGTTGGCGCGGCCTGCAGCATCACGCAGAGGCAGCAGAAAAGTGAACAGCTTGCCTGCCAGCGTATAGAGGGGGTAACCGCTCGGGTGGGCGATGCCGAGCGTGGGCAACACGACCTGGAATTCGAGGCTGTCGTCGAACTGCGTGGCGACGGACGGCGCGGCCGTGAGCGTGTACAGGACGAACGCAGCAGCGGCCAGCAGCAACGCAACCTGCCGGTCGGTCAAGCGCCAGCCCTGCGCCGCGCGGCCGCTCGTCATGCCACGGCTGTCTTTCAAGCCACGGCTGCTTTTCAAGCCACGGCTGCTTTTCAAGCCACGGCTGCTTTTCAAGCCACGTCCTCCAACTCCGCCATCAGGCGCGGCCAGTGCGTCCCCTTCCAGTAGACGCGGCCGCAGCCGGGACAGCGCCAGAACACAGCTTGCGTCTGCCAGACATACGGCGGCACCAATGTGCGGGCTGCGTCACGGTCCAGCACCTCCAGCAGACCGTTGCACTCACCGCAGCGCGTGAACGGCTGCGGAGGGATGGGCAGCGCCGCGCGCACCTCCACTAGTTGCTCCGCCAGTGACTCGCTCTCTACCAGTAGCGCATCCACCCCGCGGCGCCGCGCCAGGGCATGGTCGCGCGTCACGATCAGGCGGCCTTCGGTGTGCGCCCAGGCCATCAACGCTTCGTCGCTGCCATCGCGCCAATATACCGCGTCATAGCCCAGCCAACGCAGCCGCTTCGCCAGCGAGCCGAGCATGGCGTCCACCAGGAGCTGCGGGCAGCAGCCTTTGTCTAAAGGTTCGGCTTGTGGTAGCATGATTGCGTGCAACGCGTTGCCCAACGTCTTGACATCATCCGGGTTTCTGTGATCAGGAGTATACTGCATGCCAGTTGACCTGGCCCCAATCTACGGCCTTGCGTTCCTCATCCCCATCGGTTATGCCCTCATTGCGGCCAGCGGCCTGTCTGCTCATCACGCGCGCCATGCGGCGGTCAGCTTCTTTGCCGCAGGGGGTCTGGCGGTCTTGGGTTATGTCGCCTGCGGCTTTGCACTTCAGTTCGGCGGCATCGGCCTCGTCTACGAGCGGCCCGGCCTCGAAGGGCTCATCTGGGAATGGTCGGCCTTCGGGCCCACGTGGGGACCCGGTTGGGGCATGGCCGGGCTGGCCGGTTGGGGGCTGAGCGGCCCGGCGGCCACACCTGCCGCGCGTAACCTGGCCCTGGCAAACCTGCCCATGCTCATTACGGCCGTCACCCTGCCGATCGTCGCGCTGCGCAGCCGTGTCCCGGCCTGGGCCGCAGGGCTGGCCGGGCTGCTAACGGGTGCGCTCATCTACCCGGTCGCGGGCAACTGGGTCTGGGGCGGCGGCTGGCTGGCCAACCTAGGCCTGAACCTCGTGGACCTCGGCCACGGTTTCGTGGACCTGGCCGGTGCAGGCCCGGTCAGCCTGCTTGCTGCGTCCGTGACGCTGGCCGGTTTCGTAGTGTTCCTACCGCGCGGGCCCCGGCCCACCGACCCCACCGAGCCGGTCGCGCTGCCCCGTGCATACCATCCGCTGCTCTGCCTGCTGGGCGCCGGACTGTTGTTGGCCGGCGCGACCGCCTGGGTGACACTCAACCCACTGCTCGACCCGGTCAAGCTGGACACGGAGCGCGTCCTACTCAATCTCATCCTGGCCGCCAGTGCCGGCGGACTGCTGCCCATCGCCTACACCTGGCTGGTGGCGGGCCGGCCCGATCCGCTGATGGCCGCGCGCGCGTTCGCTGCGGGCGTCTCGGCGAGCCTGGGCTGTGCCCTCTTCGTGTCACCCATGCTGGCCGTTGCACTCGGCGCAGCCATCGGCCTGCTCATGCCCTTGGCCATCTTCATTGTGGAGCGCGTGCTGCGCTGGAACGACGCGACCGGCACGCTCGCCGTCCACGGCATCGGCGGCGGCTTCGGGCTGCTGGCCGTCGGCCTGCTCGCGGACGGGACGGCCGGCGCGGGCTGGAACGGCATCGGCGTGGGCGAATACATGGATGTCGCCGGGCAGGGCGTGACGGGCTTACTGGCCGCCCCGGGCTTCCAGCCGGACTGGCCGGGCCAGATGCAGGCACAACTGCTCGGCGGCGCAGCTCTCATCGCCTTTGCGTTCTTCGCCACGTGGCTGGCCCTTGCACCGCCCGCGACCGTGCTGAACCTGTTCAGCCTGCGCCCCCGGCGCACGTTGCCGGCGCCCGCGGCGACAGTCACCGAGCCGCCGCCGCCGGAACCCGAGCCCGTTTTGGCCGAGGTGGAGCCGGAACCGATTCCTGTGCCCACTAACGTGGAAACGGCGGGTTCGTAGCGGGCACTGAGGAGGTTGCATCGTCAGATGCAAACGGTGATGCCGGTCTCGAAGACCGTTCCGCATCTGAGGATGCGGAACTCCTCCTGCCCACTGCGGACGCAAGTCAACTGACTTCAGCCCCGGTCCGGCGCTCAAGCGCGGACTAAAAACCCATTTCGTCTTCCAACGGCACGCTGACCAGGGTCGTGTAGACTGCACCCGCGGGCCGGAGGTCGCTTTTGATCAGGCTGACTGTGGTCACACGCTGCGTGGCAATCTGCTCCACAACGGATTGATCCACCATCTGGCCGACTGCCGCCTCGACCGCGGGATTCGCGCCGCGCGCCACGCGGCCCAGCGTCAGATGGGGCGAGAAGCCGCGTTCCTCCGCCGACCAGCCGAGCGGCGCCACGTAACGCTCCACCGCGCCCTGCAGTTTCGCCAGCCACGGGCCGTGGCTGCGCACCGCAACCCAGATAACTCGCGGACGGCGCGTGTTCGGGAAGCAGCCGCGGCCCTCGACCGTGAACTCGAACGGCGGGATGCCCTCGCACGCACGTGCGAGCGCCGCGGCGATCTCCGCCGCACGGCCGGCCGGCGTATCACCCAGGAACTTGAGCGTCAGGTGGATGCCATCCGGCGCAACCCACTTGACGCTCCCCGGCGGAGTCTGGCGCTTGAACTTGTTCTGCACCGCGGCCAGCGCGACGCGCAGCGGCTCATCCAGCTCAATGGCAATGAAGGTGCGAAGTATCGGGTCCGGCATGGCTCCCCCATCCGCCTGTGAAGGTTACTGCCGCGCGCTGCGCTGCAGCCGTGCCCGCCGCGCGGCCAGGTTGTCTTCGCCTGCCTGCTCAACCTCGCCGGTGGAAACCACCGTGGGATCGTTGACCGTGGCCTGGTTCACCTCGCTCACCGCGGACAGCAGGTCGTTGAGCCGGTTCACCTCGGAATCAATCTCCCCGGCAATCCGCTCGGCCGTCGCGCCATCCACATCCATCGCGTTGACGACCTGCACCTGGGAATAAATCGTGCCCATCGCGGCGAGCGTGTCGTCCAGGTTCAGCCGGGTCCGGCGCATCACGCGCGCAAGGCGGTCGAGCTGGCGTTGCTGCTCGCGATAGGCAGCCAGTGTCTTCGTCATCTGGCGGCGGATCTCCGGGTCAACTTCCAGTTCGACGAGCCGCTCCAGCCGGGCGATGCGAACCGGCACTTCCTTGATGTCGCGGCGAATCAAGTCGTCGTTCTCGAACAGCGACAGCCGGTCCGCCAATTGGCCGACGCGCTCCTCCCAGCTCTTCAGGCTCTCCGGCACGCTCGCCAGGCGCGCGGCCAGCGGCCCGGGCCGGCGGCTCTTGATAACGCTCTGAATCCGGCGCCGGTAGGAGACAGCACGCTGCCGATACTCCGCGGGGGAGGTGGCATTTTTTTCGGGATACGGGTCGATAGCGGCCACGCGCCGCGGCTGAGCGGCCGGCGCAGTGCGACGCAGCGGGTCTCCAGTCTGCGGAGCAGCCGCCGGCCCCGCAGCGGTCCGCCCGTCGTCCAGCGTCATGTCCTGCACGGTCCGACCGCGACTGTCCGTCCACGTTTCGCCGGCGTAGATATCGCGCGCCTGCCCGCCGCTCGTCGAGCCCTTCCTGACCGCCCACAACGCAAACGCCATGATGGCGAGCGGGGCCAGGCACAGCACTCCGCCGCCCGCGCTGCTCAGCGCGCTCAGAAGCCCGCCCAGGATGGACATAACGATGATAAACGCGATAAACAAGCCCACCAGCACGAACAGCACGCCGAACGGCGAAACCGGACTCGCCTGTCGGCGCGGTGGCTGCCAGTGACGGCGCCCGCGTTGATTGCGCATACTTCTAGCTATACTCGCCGCGACGCTCAACCCGACCAAAACCTTCGGGAGCCAGTCGTCGTCGCGACGTCCGGCCTGCTGGCCCATCATACCTCTCCTCCAGATACACCCAGGTTATACCCATATCTATGCTATACGTTCGCGGGGCCAAAAAGATTCGGCGCAGGCTGGCCGTACCTGCCGCCGGTAGCCTGGGTGATCTCAGAAAACCTCTATCCGCCAACATACGTCAGGATGACCCGTTGGGCCCCGGCTGCACACAGCGAGGCGCTCACCGCCTCAGCAGTGTCATCTTCGACAAGCGCAATCAGGTTGCCCCCGCGGCCGCCGCCGGACAGCTTCGCGCCCAAGGCGCCCGCAGCCCGCGCCGCCGCGGCCAGCACATCCAGCCGTTCGCAGGAAACGCCTATCTCTTGCAGCAAGGCGTGGTTATCATCCAGGAGCGGCCCCAGCTCGGCAGGGCAGCCCCCGGCAATAACGGTGCGCGCAGCCTCAACCACCGCTGCTACACGGTCGAACAGCGCCTCGTAGCGGGCGGGCGTCTGCTCCCATGCGCGACGCACATCGCCCACCGTGACGCGCGTCGGGCTGCTGATGCCGCTGTCGGCAATCGCCAGCCGGAACGGACTGCCGATGGCGAAAGGCTCCGGCGGCCGGCCGCGCACAAAGTACACCGGCTGCTCGTAGGCGATGACCGTATTGTCGATGCCGCTCGGCGTGCCGTGGTGCAGCTTCTCGACCTCGTAGGCCAGCGCAGACACGTCCTCCGGCGGCAGGGTCCGCCCGGCTGCAGCCGCCAGGCCGCGGACCAGGGCCGCAGAGACCGCGGCGCCGCTGCCGAGCCCGCTGGCAACCGGTATGGTCGACCGGATCGTGACGCGCCAGTCCGGTTCTGCCAACCCCAGGTGCGCCAATGTCAGGCGGGCCGCAACGGCCAGCGGATTCTCGGCCCCTGCGGGGGACAGGCGGACTTCCTCGCCCAGGTTCGCCGCACACAGCACCAACCCTGCACCTAGTTCTCCCGGCTCAACGACCGCCTCCGCGGTTACCTGGGTGACGGGCACGGCGAGCGCAGGCCGGCCGTACACGACCGCGTGCTCGCCGCACAGAATGACCTTGCCTACCGCGCGCCCGACGCTCAGTTCCATAAACTTATTATATCATACGCTCTGTGCCGCCGCGGGTAACAGGCTGACGCGGCGCTGACAGTTTCCTGCATGCGACGAATCCCCGGATGGCCGGCAACCGCGGTTGTGACAACCGACGCTCTTGGTGTTATACTCTGCGAAAATCAGCGCCATCCACCTTCGGAGTAAGCATGTCTTCCATCATCCGTATCGACAAGATCGCCGGCCATGTCGGCCAGGAGGTCACCCTCCAGGGGTGGCTGCAACTCAAGACCGGCAAAGGCAAGCTGCAGTTCCTGCGCGTCCGCGATGGCAGCGGCGTGATTCAGGCCGTCGTCTTCAAGGGCAACGTGCCCGAGGAGATGTTCGAGGCGGCGAAACGCCTGCCCATCGAGTCCTCGCTGGTCATCACCGGTACGGTCCGCGCGGACGAACGCGCACCCGGCATCCCCGGCGGCTACGAGCTGGATGTCAACGCCTTGGAGGTCGTGCAGGAGTCGGCGGAGTACCCGATCGGTCTGAAGGAGCACGGCGTCGAGTTCCTGATGGATCACCGCCACCTGTGGCTCCGCTCTAACCGCCAGTGGGCCATCATGCGGGTGCGCGCCACCATTGTCAAGGCCATCCGCGACTGGCTGGACAACAACGACTTCACCCTCGTGGATACGCCCATCCTGACGCCGTCTGCCGCGGAAGGGACCACCACCCTGTTCAAGACGGACTTCCACGGCGAAGATGCCTTCCTCGCGCAGACGGGGCAGCTCTACAACGAGGCCAACATCTTCTCGGTGGGCAAAACCTACTGCTTCGGCCCAACCTTCCGCGCGGAGAAGAGCAAGACTCGCCGCCATCTCCAGGAGTTCTGGATGGTAGAGCCGGAGATTGCCTTCTGCAAGCTCGAGGGGCTGCTGGAGATCGAAGAGCAATTCGTCAGCTACATCGTGCAGACGACGCTGCGCGAGCGCGCAGCCGAGCTCAAGCTGCTGGAGCGCGACACGAGCTTTCTGGAAAGAATCATCCCGCCCTTCCCGCGCGTCAGCTATGACGAAGCGGTGGAGATGATCAACCGGGCCGCAGCAGAAGGCGTCACGGTCCCGCCGAACGACGAACCGGTTCCCGCGATGGAATGGGGCGGTGATTTCGGAGCGCCGCACGAGACGTACATCGCCGGCCAGTTCGATAAGCCCGTGTTCGTCCATCATTACCCGACTGCAGTCAAGGCATTCTACATGGAGCCTGAACCCGGCCGGCCGGAGGTGTGTCGCTCGTCGGACCTGCTCGCGCCCGAAGGCTACGGCGAAATCATCGGCGGGTCCGAGCGCATGAGCGACCCGAACGTGCTGCTGGCCGCCATCGACCGCCACGGTCTGCCGCGTGAGGCGTATGAGTGGTACGTCGACCTGCGCCGCTACGGGTCAACGCCCCACAGCGGCTTCGGCCTGGGCGTGGAGCGGACGGTCTCCTGGATCTGCGGGATCGACCACATCCGCGAGACCATTGCCTTCCCGCGCATGCTCAACCGCCTGCGCCCGTAACGCCAAGCCACAGAAAGACAGAGACGAATAGAACGCAGATAACGTGCCAAGCCTCGCTTGGCCCTGATGAAACCGATTTACAAGATAATAGAAAGCGATCATGTAAATCAGTCATATCAGCGTCATCAGCGTTCTATTCTCCGTGTCCTCTGTGCCCTCTGTGGCAGTCCGGAACCCGAGCGGCCCATGCAAGCATACCTGCCCGGTTACCTCCTGGTCTTTGTCATCGCGTTCGTCATCGCGCTGGCCGTCACCCCGCTCGCCCGGCGCGTAGGGCATACGCTGGACGTGCAGGACCGGCCCGGCGGCAGGCGCCGGCATCGCGGCATCGTGCCGCGCACCGGGGGCGTGGCGATGTACGCGGGCTTCACGCTGGCCGTGCTCGCAACGATGGCGCTGCCCGGTATGCTGTTCCCGCCGAGCCAGGACCCCGGCGAGCTGACCCGTCTGACCGGGCTGCTGGTCGGCACGACGGTCATCTTCCTGTTCGGCCTCGTGGATGACCGCCTGGAGCTGGACAGCAAATCGCAGTACGCCGGGCAGTTCCTCTCCAGCCTGATTGCCATCGCGTTCACCATCTTCATCGAGCGCGTCAACAACCCCCTCGGCGATGGACAGCTCATCTTCCCCTGGCCGGTCGTCGGCCTGTTCACGATCTTCTGGTTCACAGGCATGATGAACACCGTCAACTGGCTCGACGGGCTGGACGGGTTGGCCGCAGGTGTCTCGTGCATCGTGGCCGCGTTCATCACCATTCACATGGTGCGTGAGGGTCAGTTCAGCGTCGCGCTGCTGCCGCTGGCGCTCGTCGGCGCGACGCTTGGCTTCCTGCCCTACAACTTCAACCCGGCCAAAATCTTTATGGGGAGCGGGGGGTCGTACTTCCTGGGGTGGGCGGTCGCCGCGCTGGGGATCATCGGCGGCGCGAAGGTCGCGACTGTCCTGCTGGCGATGGGGTTGCCCATCCTCGATGTCGCCTGGCTCATCTACAACCGCTGGCGACACGAGGGCCATCCCGCGTTCAACGGCCGCGACCACCTGCACCACCGGCTGCTCGACATCGGGTTCACGCAGCGGCAGATTGTGCTAAGCTACTATACCTTCTGTGCATTGTTCGGCGGACTGGCGCTGCTGCTGGAGAACCGGCTGTACAAGGTGATTGCGCTCGCGGTGCTGGGTGCAGCCGCGCTGCTCGTGCTGGTGTGGGCTGCACGCCAGCCTGCGGGGAAGTACACGAATGGGCACCGCAGGGTTGGTTGACGCGACCGCTGCAGAACGACTACGGATGTCACAGGGCATCCGAACGGCATCCCCAGGACGCGATGCCCTGCTGCTGGCAGCCATCGCGCTGGCGCTGTACATCGTCACGCTGGCTCCGACGGTGCTATGGTTTGACGGCGGCTATCTGCAGTTTCTCGCCGCGCAGGGCAGCCTGAAGGCCAGCGCAGGCAGCCACCCGCTATGGGTGTTCGCCGCACACCAGTTTACCTATCTCCCCTTGGGCGATGTGGCCTGGCGCGTCAACTTCTCCTCCGCCGTGTTTGCCGCAGTCACTATCGGCCTGGTTTATCTCGTGCTGTACGAGATGGGTGTCAGGCGTTACCCGCGGCTCGTTGCCACACTGGCGTTCATGGTTTCTCATACCTTCTGGAGCAATGCCGTCACAGCGGAGGTTTATGCGCTGACTCTCATGCTGATGACGTTGCAGGTGTGGAGCATGCTGCGATGGCGCGGCAGCGGGCAGATGAGATACCTGGCGCTGGCAGGTGCGGCGCTCGGGCTGGGCATCGTCACGCATCTGCTGGCGCTGCTATACGCACCTGCGTTGGTATGGCTGTTGTGCCGCGAGCGGGCGCGACTGACATGGCGGGCCATCCTCGGCTTCGGCATCGCCCTGCTCATCTGTATCGCGCCGCTGGTCCTGCTGGCCCTGCACGACGCGTGGTTGGTGGGTCTGCACGGCTGGGAGGTCATCCGCTGGGCCGTCTTCAGCAGCGATGGCATCGATTTCTCGGGCGCGTTTTTCGACTTCTCGGCCGTGCTCCTGCCCTCCGACCTTTTCCAGTGGGTCGCGTTCCTGGGCCTGCAGTTTGTCGGCCTCGCGGGCCTCTGCGGGCTGGTGGGTGCAGTCACGATCTGGCGGGCAGCGGAGCGATCCGTTGCCGTCTACATGCTGTTGCTCTACCTCGGCGTCATGGCATTTGCGTTCGCCTATAGAATCGGCGAACGCTATGTCTTCTATCTGCCGGGCTACCTGTCGTTTACCGTGTGGATTGGGTTCGGAGTGCAGTGGTTGTGGAGCAGGGTCACGCGACTCAGGTCGCGTTGGCTGCAGGCGCTCTTGCTGGTCCTCGTGTTGGTCGTTCCGGTGGCGTTCTACCGGGTCGCGCCCGAACTGGTCTCCCGCGGCCTGACCTTTCGCCCAACGCGTCACGTGCCCGGGTCACACAGCAAGTACTACTTCCTCTGGCCACCGAAGAACGGGTACACGGACGCACGCTTGTATGCAGAGGGTGTCCTGGCCGCGCTCCCCTCGGACGCAATCCTGTTCGCGGACCATGTGCTGTTCTTTCCGGTGCGTTTCGTGCATGAAATCGAGGGGGTCCGACCGGACGTATCGGTCGAGATATGCTGTGGAGCAGAACTGGCTGCGGCGGTCGCAGCTCGCGGCGCGCGGCCGCTGGCGATTGCGGATACCAACCCGGATATCTATCCGCTCGAACGGCTGCAAGAGTCATATGACATCGTGCCGCACGGATCTGTATTTCTGCTGGTTCTACGCGGAGAGTGAACGCGACACAGCGGGTCGGAACGGCTCACCAGAGCAGAGGTGCCGAACGCAGTTGTTACCCGATGCGATCCGTTGTCGACTCGAACCCCAGCGCCTCGCGCACGATGTACAGCGGCCGGCCCTTCACCTCATCGTAGATCCGCCCCAGGTACTCCCCGATGATGCCGAGCGAAATCAACTGCACGCCGCCCAGGAACAGGACCGCGACCAGCGTCGTCGCCTGCCCGTAGAACGCGTGGCTGCCCGTCAGACGCAGGATGATCGTGAGGATGATGCCGAGGACGGCCACCGCCGCCGCGATGAACCCGAAATAGGTCGCGACCTGGAGCGGGAAATACGAGAACGATGTGATGCCGTCCAGCGCGAACTTGAGCATCTTCTTGAGCGGGTACTTCGTCTCGCCGGCGTAACGCTCAGCACGCACGTATTCCACGCCCACCTGCTTGAACCCCACCCACACGGACATACCACGCATAAAGCGGTGCTTCTCGCGCATGGTGCGCAGCGCCTCCACAACCTTGCGATCCATCAGGCGGAAGTCGCCGGTGTCCATCGGGATATTGATGTCGGTTATCTTGTAGATGATACGATAGAACGCCTTCGCAGTGAATTCCTTGAACCACGTCTCGCCTTTGCGCTCGGCACGCACCGCGTAGACGACCTCGTACCCCTCGCGCCACTTCGCCAGCAGGTCCAGGATGACTTCCGGCGGGTCCTGCAGGTCCGCGTCGATGATGACCACAGCGTCGCCCTGAGCGTAGTCCGCGCCCGCGGTGATAGCGACCTGGTGGCCAAAGTTGCGCGCGAAATCCACTACCTTGACCCGCGGGTCGGCCGCGTGCAGCTCGCGCATAATTTGGGGCGAGCGGTCCCGGCTCCCGTCGTTGACGAGCACCAGCTCCCAGTCCAGCCCCGCGCCGTCCAGCACCGCGGTCAGGCGTCGATACAGCTCGTGCAGGATCGCTTCTTCGTTGTACACGGGCGCCACGACGGACACCGTCGGGCGATGCAGGAGCGTGGTCATACGGACTCCTCAACAGGACACTGATAACGCTGATGCGCCAACCTGCGGTTGGCCCTGATTGACCTGATCCGCTTCCATTATGAACATATCCGCAAAATCAGTCCAATCAGTCCCATCTGCGTGCTATTCAACCTCCAGCACGCGAAACTCATCCCCTTCGCGCACCAGCCGGCCGGCTGCCATCGTCGCGTCGTGCTGGAAGAAGAGCAGCGCCTCGCGTCGCCACGCCCAATCGCGCAGCGAGCGTTTCGTCTCCATGCTGACGAGCGGCTCCACATCGAATGCGGCCACCCACGCCAGCTTCTCGAAGGTGACGGCATGGGGCACCGCATCCGCCAGGAAGATGGCCGTCTCGCCCGCGCTCTCGATGATGACGACCTGGTGCGCACGCGTGTGACCGGGCGTGATGAGCGTACGCACCTCAGGCGTTATCTGCGTGTCACCGTGCAGCACGCGCAGCACGCTTTCCCCCGCGTCGCGGCACAGGTGGCTCAACGGCAGGAAGTTCTCTGCGAAGTAGGCGTTGCGCGTGCGCTCGTTCGGGTAGGTCGCGTCGGCCAGCTCCAGCCGCTGCGCCAGGTAGGTGGCGTTCGGAAAGGCGAGGCTGACCTGCCCGTCCGGCCCATAGACCGTGTTGCCGCCGCAATGGTCGCCGTGCAGGTGGGTGTCGATCACGAGTTGGACGTCGTCGGGCCGGTAGCCCAGCGCGGCCAGGTCGCCCTGCAGCCGGCACTCCCCGCGCAACTCAAGCTGGTCGCGACGCTTCGGCGTCAGCTTGTCGCCGTAGCCCGTATCCACCAGGATCAACCCGACATCGGATTCGATCAGCATGCAGCGCAAGTGCATGGGGATGCGGTTCAGCGCGTCCGGCTGGATCACGCGTTCCCACAGCGTACGCGGCACCACGCCGAAGGCAGCCCCGCCGTCGGTCTGGAAGACGCCGTCGCTAACCAGGTGCACGCGCACCCGGCCCACCTGGAACGTCTGCGGCGCCATTAGGCCTCCGCTTCGGTCTTGTCGGCCGCAGGTACGCGGCGGCCGCGACGGTCGAGCATCGCCAGCGCGCGATCGGCCCGCTGGGCCACCGTGCCTTCGATCAGTCGGCCGGGGTCGCTGCGCAAGGCCTGGAGCGCGGCGTGCGCTTCTTCATTGCCCACCTGCCCCAGCCCGCGGGCTGCGTAGCCGCGCACCTGAGGGTCCGGATCGGCCAGGGCTGCGAGAAGCTGCGGCTGGGCATCCGGATGGGGTACACGCGCCAATGCAGCCGCGAGCGCGCGGCGCACCAGCAAGGGTTGACCGGGCTGCGCCAGGGCTTCGGCCAGCGGAACCGCCGCGACGGGCTTCCCAATGCGGCTCAACGCCCGCGCAGCCGCACATATCACCCCGGTGCTCACATCATCGAGTAATGGCAGCAGCTCGGGCAGCGCCGCGGGGTCAGCCAGCCGGCCCAGGGCCTCGGCAACCGCCGTGCGTACTTGTGGGTCGGGGTCAGTCGTTCGCCGCAGCAGGGTCTGTGTTGCAGCCTCTCCGCCAAGCAGCCCCAATGCCCGTGCGGCGCCGGCGCGGCGCAGCGGCTCCGAGTCATCCAGGCACGCGACCAGGATATCAAACACTCGGCCGCCTTCCTGCCGGCCGAGCGCCTCGGTCGCCTGCCAGCGGACAAACTCTTCCGGATCGACCAGCGCATCGATCAACGCGGCCACGGCTTCGGGACTGCGCATCGGGTGTTGGCCCAGAGCGGCCGCAGCCCGCCAGCGTTGGCTCGGGGCCTCAGCATATAGCGCCTCGACACAGCCGTGCTCGCTGACTGCGCTGGTCGTGCGGCGCCAGTGCATAAACTGGGCCCACTGCTTGCGGCCCCATGCTTCACCCGTCTGGAGCAACTCGCCCAGCCGGTCGCCAAATGATTTGCTCATGTCCTGCTCGGGTTCACCGAATCTCAATAGTTGTCTGGCACGGGGGTGGGAAATTGCCGCTCGTGTCAACCACGACCACGCGCACGGAATAGACGCCCGGCGGCAGCGCACTCGCATTGAGTGTCCCAAGCTGCCCGCCCTGCACGGGCTGGTCACGGCCGTCGAAGTATGACCATACACCCGGATTCGCGCCCGCACCGTACTCCAGTTTATAGAACTGGAAGTTCTCGTGCGCAGCCGTGCCGACGATGGGCACCATGCCGGAAACCTGCGCGCCGACGCCTGGCGCAGTAATGACCGCGTTGCCGGTCGGGCACTGCGGCCGTTGAACCACTGGCGCAGCCGCAGTCGGCGGCTCGGCAGGCGTGGGAGCCGGCGTGCGCGTGGGCCGCACGGTGGGCGGCGGACGGCGCGTCGGCGTCGTGGGCGTCTCCGGGGTGAGTTCGGTTAGCGGCAGCGTCGGGGTAGCCGTGGGCGTGCCGAATGCGGAAGCTGCCAGGAGGGTGGGAGTCGCGGTGGCACGGTCCGCCTCCACCAGCGGGCGCACGGCATCGGCCACCACCGTACTCAGGAGATACACCGCGCCCATGAGCATCATCAGCATGAACGCGACACCCCAACTGCTGTAGACCCGGTTCAGTGCTGCCTCGCGCTCCAGCGTGAAAACGGCATACCGCCGCTCGCGCCGCGCCAGAAGCACGACGCGCAGATACCACAACGCGACGAGCGCGCAAACACCGTACACCCAGGCGGCGTACTCTCGAATGAAGTCAACGATGATCGCCATATGCTATCAGACGCCCGCGAGGGTCATCTGGTTCTCCTAAGAAGCTGTTTGAAAAGTAGAGGCCGACGGCAAGCCGATGGTATAAGTTGCGGTC
>CAZTMA010000027.1:0-44132 GCA_964614645.1 uncultured Anaerolineales bacterium | reverse complement strand
TGAAGAATTAGGAATGCCGATTTCCCAACTCGTAATTCGTAATTCGTAATTCTCAATTCATCGGAGTCAACCATGTCCAACCACATCTCCAGCCCCGTCATCATCATCTCCGACCTGCTCGCGGACCTGGTCATGCACATCCCGGCCTTCCCGGTCAACGCGACCGACCTGGTGGGCGTGTCCTATATGGAGCTGGGGCCGGGCGGCGCGTGCAACACCGCAATTATGGCCGCGCGGCTGGGGCTGCGCGTGGCGTGCCTGGGCGAGGTGGGCTACGACGCATTCGGGGAGGCGGTGCTGGAGGGCCTGCAGCAGGAGGGCATCGATGTCACCGGCGTGATCGTCAGCCCGGCCGTGCGCACGCCCGTGGCAGGGGTGGTGGTCGACGTGGCTGCCGAGCCCGCATACCTGGGCTACCGGGGCGACCTGCGCCTGACCGGCCTCCCCGACGCCTGGCGGCCGGTCATCCGCGCTGCAGCGGCCGTCTTTGCCGACGGTTGGGCCGAGACGCCGGGCGTCGCCGCGACCAACCTGGAGGCCTTCCGCGAGGCCAAGGCTGCGGGCGTGCCCATCTTCTTCGACCCCGGGCCGGGCAATCCCGCGCTCGACAACGCCTGGCACAAGGAAGCTGCAGCCCTGGCGACCGTCGTGCTGGCGAACGAGAAGGAGGCCATCCGGCTGACCGGGCAGCGGGATGCGCTGGCTGCGGGGCAGGCGCTGGTCAAAGAAGGGCCGACCCTGGCGGTGGTCAAGCGCGACGTTGCAGGCGCGCTGCTCATCGCGGCCGACCGGTTCGAGATTGCGCCGGGATATCCTGTCCCCGCGGTGGATGCGACCGGCGCGGGCGACAGCCTGGCCGCGGGCGTCATCTACGGCTATCTGGTGGGCCTGGAGCTGCCCGCGCTCGGCGTGCTGGCGAATGCCATCGGCGCGGCGAAGGTGCAGAAGCGCGGCACCGGCCTCAACGTCCCGACGCGCGCAGAGGTTGCCGCGGTCCTGGCCCGCTTCGGGGAAGACGCAGGAATCCTGGAATTACGAATTGAGAATTAAGAATTACAAACCGTGCATGCAGGGGGGGCTAACTCCTAATTCGTAATTCATAATTCCTAATTGGAGGAACCGTGCTGCTTGGCATTGACCTGTTCATCTGGGGCTTCGTGTGTCTGGCTTTGGCGGCGCTCTACTTCTTTGCCTGGCCGCGGCCCCGCGGGGGCGCGCCGCGGCCGGCCTGGGCCGCGTTCGTCCTGCGCTGGTTCCACTCCCTCGTCTGGGTGAGCCTGGCCGTCACCTGCTTCATCTGGGAGCCGGTGGGCCAGCGGCCCGCGCAGGCCTGCGCGATCCTGGCTGCTGTGCTATATGGCGTGTTCGTGGTGACCTTCTTCCTCCACGGCGGCCGCGCCAGACCGTAGGGGCGCATCGTAGGGGCCGACCTATGTGTCGGTCCACCCAGGGCGTATGGTAGGGCGTATGGTAGGGGCCGACCTGTGTGTCGGCCCACCCAGGGCGTATGGTAGGGGCCGACCTGTGTGTCGGCCCACCCGGGGGCGCATCGTAGGGGCCGACCTGTGTGTCGGTCCCACCCCGGGGCGCACACGCAGGTGCGCCCCTACCGCGAGGACCCAACGCATCGTGCCTGACACTCTGGCCATCACCGACGCCGTCGTCACCGGGCTGGCCCGCGTCCTGGGGGATAACCTGGCTGGTGTCTACCTGCACGGCTCGCTCGCGCTCGGCTGCTTCAACCCGCAGCGCAGCGACATCGACCTGCTGGCGGTCACGCACCGGCCCATGTCGCCGGCCGAGAAGCGCACGGTCGCTGCGTCTCTGCTGGATATCTCCTCCCATCCCTATCCGGTTGAGATCAGCATCCTGGCCCGCGAGCACCTGCACCCGTGGCGCTATCCCACGCCGTTCGACTTTCATTACAGCGAAGATTGGCGCGGGCAGACGGCCGCGGCGCTGGCCGATGGCTCGTGGCAAGGCTGGACCGCGAGCGAGGAGGGCGACCCTGACCTGGCCGCGCACATCACCGTCCTGCATGCGCGCGGGGTGGTCCTCCTTGGCCCGCCGATCGCGGACATCTTCCCGCTTGTGCCGCGCGCCGACTTCCTGGACTCGCTGCGCCTGGACGTGCTCCATGCGCGGTTCGGCCTGACCGGCCTGGCCGAGCACCCGGTCTACAGCGTGCTCAACGCCTGCCGCACGCTGGCCTATCTGCGGGATGGGGCCATTCTCTCGAAGGCGGAGGGCGGCGCGTGGGCGCTGGCCGCGCTGCCCGCGGCGCATCGGCCGGTCATCGCGGACGTGCTCGCAGCCTGTGAATGTGGTAGCATGGCGGATGAAGCCGCGCTGCTTACGCAGGAACTGGCCGCGGCCGCGGCCTGCTTGCACGACGAGCTGGCGCGGGAATTCGAGGCTGCGGATCGCATCTGAGGATGCAAACTCCGCAGCCTGTATGCAGGAGACAACTATGGAAGCCCTTGAAGCACTTCTCACCCGGCGCAGCGTCCGCACGTACACGGACGAGCCTGTGGCCGACGAAACCGTCCAGGACCTGCTCCGGGCCGCGATGCACGCACCCTCCGCGTGCAACCAGCAGCCCTGGCACTTCGTCATCGTGCGCGAGCGAAGCCAGCTTAACGCTGTGGCGGGAGTTCTGCCCTTCGGCAAGATGATCCTGCACGCGCCGCTGGCAATTGTCGTGTGCGCGGACCTGAAGGCGGAGGTCTGTCGCGGCTACTGGGTGCAGGACTGCGCGGCCGCGACGGAGAATCTACTGCTCGCCGCGCACGCGGCGGGCCTCGGCGCGGTCTGGATCGGGGTGCATCCCATCGAGGATCGGGCGGCTGCGCTGCGCGGGGTGCTGGGCGCGCCGGAGAATATCGTGCCGCTCTGCACGGTCGCGATCGGCCATCCCGCAGAGACGCCGCCGCGCGCCGACCGGTTCAAGCCGGAGCGCGTGCACCAGGAGCAGTGGTAGGCGGCACGCTCCCGGCGGCACGCGCCCCCTCTCCTGAACCGCTTTTCGATCAGGAGAGGGGGCCGGGGGGTGAGGCTACTTCTTGTTCAAAAACCTCTGTATCACCGTGATGTCCTCCGGCAGCTGCACACGGTCACCGAAGGTCAGGCTGTCGAGGGCCTTCGTCTCCCAGGTCTTCGTCCCCGCCCGGTAGACGCCCAGCCGGGTGTCGCGCTCGTTGTACGGCTCCTGCACGTAGCCCAAGCCCACCAGCCGTCCCTCGCTGTTGATCGAGCAGCTCGTCACCCAGCCGACTACGCGGCCCTTGCGATTGACGATGACATCGCCCTGGCCGAGCAGGGGCGCGCGTTCCTCGACCAACTGGAAGCGCACCAGCCGTGCGTTGCGTGCGGCCTCATGTGCGAGATACGCCGCCTTGCCGATGAAGTGCGGTTTGTAGACTTTGACATAAGACGCAAACCCGGCATCCGACGGGTTGAGGTTGAGCGGGCCGGCCAGCTCGTGCCCGTACAGCGGCAGCCCGGCTTCTATGCGCAGGCTGTCGCGCGACGCGAGCCCGCAGGATTGCAGGCCGGAGGGTTGGCCTGCGGCGAGCAGCGCATCCCACAGCGCGGGCGCGGCCGCCGGGTGGACGAAGATTTCGAAGGCCATCGGCTCGCCGGTGTAGCCGGTGCGCGACAGCGACAGGTCGAACTCACCGAACTTGCCGTGGATGATCTGGTTGCGCTTCATCTCCAGCAGCGTCCCGCGCAGCGGGTCGTCCTCTGCGAGCAGCGCCAGCAGCACATCGCGCGAGCGCGGCCCCTGCAGCGCCAGCTGCACCCGCGCCGCGTCGCCCCGGGCTTCGACACGCATGTCGCGTATCTGCACAGCCCCTGCGCCCAGCGCACGCACCCACGGCCGCGCCGCGTCGATCTGCACCGTGCCTTCGAGCACCGCGTTGACCCACGCCCAATCCTTGTCGTTGTTGGACGCGTTGACCACCATCCAGTAACGGTCCTGCGCCAGGCGGTAGACCCACACATCGTCGATCACGCCGCCGTCCGGTGCCAGCAGGAAGCTGTACTGCGAGTCGCCTATGTCGATGAGCGCAACGTCGTTGGTCGCAATGGTGTTGATGAAGAGGTGCGCGTTCTCGCCCTCGAACTCGAACAGGCCCATGTGGCTGACGTCGAACAGGCCGGCCCGATTGCGCACGGCCAGGTGTTCGTCCATGACCGAGGTGTACTGGACGGGCATGTCGTACCCGGCAAACGGCACCATCTTGGCGCGCAGCCGGCGGTGCGTGTCATTCAGCGTCGTGCGCTTGAGCGGCGGGTTCGCGGGCGGCTGCCAGTCAAACGCAGGCAGGCTCGCCGGTTCCTCTGCCGCAGCTGCAGGTCGCGGGCTGCCCGCGTGCCCGACCCAGAAGGGCTTGTCATAGGCCCAGCCGGTCTTGCCGTCCTCGAACTGCTCCTGCGTGGGCGGCCGGGCCTGCCAATCGTCGGCCTCGATGTGCGGCAGCCGCCGGATGACGACCGGGCCGGGCGCCTTGATGTATTCATCGTTCTTATCCAGCAGCACGAAGCCGTCGGACACCGCGCGCAGCCAGTGCGCAACGCGTGACTCGCTCGCCTTCGCCACCATCAGTTGCAGCCGCGTCGTCTCCGGGCCGGGCCGGCGGAGCACGCCTGCGCTCATCGGCCGGCCGTCCGGCTCCAGGACCCACGTCGGCTGGCTCTCGCCGGGGCCGAGCGCGTACACATCGTTGGTCAGGACGACATTGCAGAAGCCGCGCGCATGCGCCCCCTCGATTTCCACGATGTCCCACTCGCCGCCGGGATCGGTCGTCGGCTTGTACATAAAGTAGTGGTGCGGATAGCCGCTCGGCTTGTAGTCCGGCCCGAGGTCGACGCAGCACGCCAGGTCCACCACATCGCGCTTCGTCTCTTCCAGCAGGTCGAAGTCGATGCGCGCGGAGTAGACCGGCCCGTTGCGGCCCACCGTCGCCTGGGGATGGCAGCCCTGCAGCACCCGCGCGATGAGCTCCGCCATCCGGCCAATCTCCCTCTCGCGGAACCCGCGCTGGGTGACCCAGGGCGTGCCGAGGCGGATGCCGCTAGGGGTGCGCGCGCTCTTGTCGCCGGGGATGGTGTTGCGGTTGCAGACGATGCCGGCCAGGTCTAGGATGCGCGCCGCGACATCGCCCATCAGCGGCGTGCCCTTCTTCTTATCGGGGCTGACGCCGGAGGACGCGCGCACGCTCTTGCAATCTACGAGCAGCATGTGGGTGTCCGTTCCGCCGTAGGGGATGCGCAGCCCGCGCGCCTGCAGCTCCGCGGCCAGCGTGACCGCGTTGTCCACGACCTGCTGCTGGAGCTGGCGGAACTCGGGCGTCGCGGCGAGGCGGAAGCTCACGGCCATGCCGGCCATCGCGTTGACGTGCGGGCCGCCCTGTTCGCCGGGGAAGACTGCGCTGTCGATCTTCGCAGCGAGCGCCTTATCGGTCGTCAGGATGCACGCGCCGCGCGGGCCGTACAGGGTCTTGTGCGTGGTGAAGCTGATGACGTGCGCGTGGCCGACCGGGCTGGGCACGACGCCGGCCGCGACCATGCCCGCGATGTGCGAGATGTCGGCGAGCAGGTAGGCGCCCACGGCATCGGCAATCTCGCGGAAGCGCGCCCAGTCGGGCATCCACGGGTAAGAGGTGTAGCCCGCAATAATCATCTTGGGCCGCTCGGCCTGCGCCAGCTTCGCGATCTCGTCGTAGTTGAGCCGCTCGGTGTCGGGGTCGATGCCGTAGGAGACGATCCTGTAGAGCTTGCCGGAACGGTTGGCCGGGCTGCCGTGGGTCAGGTGGCCGCCGTGGAGCAGGTCCATGCCCATGACGGTCGCGCCGGCGGGCACGAGCGCGGCATAGACCGCGCTGTTGGCCGGTGAGCCGGAGAGCGGCTGCACGTTAGCGTAGATGTCGTCGGCCGCCACACCGTTGGTCGCGAACAGCTCCGCAGCCCGCCGTCGCCCCAGGGCCTCGACGACGTTGGCGTATTCGACGCCCTTGTAATAGCGGGCATCGGAAGAGCGGCGGTAGTGGGCGAGCTGAGCGCCGTAGTCGAGGATTTCTGCTTCGGTGAGTCCGTGGGTGTCGGGGTTGGGGTAGCCCTCGGCATAGATGTTTTGGAACACCGACCCTATCGCCGTGCGCACGGCTTCGGGCGCCTGGCTTTCCGAGGGGATCAGGATGAGCTTGCGCGCCTGTCGCTCTGCCTCATACCCGATCAGTTCGGAGACTGCCGGGTCCAGTTCGGACAGGCTCGTCGTGAAAAAGTCCAGCATCACGTACTCCTTTGTGTGGCGTGCTGTGGCAACGTTCCGGCGGGACGTCGTCACCTTGAACAGGCCCATTTTACCACAGTGTGCCGCGCGGCACGATTCGGAAGGTGGCTTGCTGGCGCGTTACGCGCCTTCGGCATACAATGGCCGTGTCGTAGCTGAAGAGGAGTCCGCATCCTGGCGGTCGCATAACGACCGCGATGCGGTGGGCGGGACGCCTGCACCGGGCCCGCTCCGCGTCTGAGGACGCTCCACTCCACAGCTTTTCAATCAGCTTCTCAGGCGGAGGGGGAGCGCCGATGAAGGTCGTTGACAGGCTGCGGTCACGGGGGACCGCACTCTATCGGACGGTTAACCGGCGATTGGGCGGCGCGCCGGAAGTGCTGGTGAACGCGGGCCGTGCCTTCAGCGAGGCGCGCGGCGCGGAATCTGCGGCCAGCCTCGCGTACTATGCGCTGTTCGCCCTGTTCCCTTTCCTGCTGGTGCTCATCTTCGTCGGCACGCTGTTCCTGGGCAGCAAGCGCGCGGAGACCGAGCTGATCGGCATGGTGACGCAGATGCTGCCCGGCTCACAGCTCTTCATCCAGCAGAACCTGGCTGACATCATGGACCGCCGCGGGGCAGTGACGCTGATCGGCGTGGTTGGCCTTCTCTGGTCATCCGGCGGGTTCTTCAGTGCGCTGTCGCGCAACCTGCGCCGCGCCTGGCCGGATTTCGAGGGCCTGAACATGATTGCGCAGCGTCTGACGGGCATCGGCGCGGTGCTGGTGTTGGGGCTGCTGCTCATCGTCTGGTCGGCCTTCAACGTCATCTTCAACAGCATCCCGGAGTTGTTCGACAATGTGCCGGGGATGGATGAGTTCTGGAGCCGCGTGGTGCGGGTCGCGCCGGTGTTGATCGTCCTGCCGATGCTGGCGGGCCTGTACCGCTGGACTTCGCCCCGCGACCGGGGCTGGCGCGGAGTGCTGATCGGGGCGCTGCTGGCCGCGCTGCTGCTGCAGGCCCTCATCCTGGGCTTCGGCTGGTATCTGACCAGCGGACTGGTCAACTACGACAGGGTTTACGGCTCGCTGGGCGGCGTCATTGCCCTGCTGGTCTTCGTCTACCTGATGAGCTTCATCATCCTCTTCGGCGCGTATCTGGCCGCCGCAGTCGAGGGCCGCCGGCACGCTCCGCGCGAGCTGGACGCGGCACAGATCGGCGCGGACCTGACGGATTAGGTGGGTGTCTCGGCATCCCGGCATGCGGCGCACACCCCGGGCAGCGACAGGTGAGAGGTGGCGAGGGCGAACCCATACTGGGCGGCCAGCTGCGCGGCCAGCGCCTCGAACGGCGCGGGGTCAGCGTGGATCTCGCAGCCGCAGCCCCGGCATACCAGGTGGACGTGCTCGCCGTGCGCGCCCGCCAGCGCATAGCTCCGCTGGCCGTCCGGCGTCTCCAGGATGACAAGCATGTCCATTGCCTGCAGCAAGTCCAACGTCCGGTAGATCGTCGAGATGTCCACGGCTGTGCTGCGCGCCTGTACGCCGCGGTAGATATCGTCTGCGGTCGCGTGGCCGGCCAGGCCGTGCATGACCGACAGCACCATCTCGCGCTGCGGCGTCAGGCGCATCCCCCGTTCGCGCAGGGCCTGGATGAACGCACTCTCACAGCTCATGGCCTATCCTCATCTTCAATCTGCAATCTTCAATCTGCAATCGTTAGTATACCTCCAATCCGTGCTCGGCGAGTAGGGCCGCATCGGCGAGGATGTCGGCGGATGGCCCGTCTGCGACGACCTCCCCGCGGTCCATGATGACCGTGCGGGGCAGGAGCTCCAGCACCATCCGGATATCGTGCGTTGCAACGAGCATGGTCTGGGGCAGCTCGGCCAGCAGATGCAGCAGACTGCGCCGCGCGCGCGGGTCCAGCCCGGCGGTCGGCTCGTCGAGCACGAGGATCTCCGGACCCATCGAGAGCACGGTCGCGATCGCGATGCGCTTCTTCTCGCCCGTGCTGAGATGGTGCGAGACGCGTGCCTTGTAGTCCGACATGCGCACCGCGGCCAGCGCTTCGTCCACCCGCTGCCGTACCTCTGCGACGGGCAAACCCTGGTAGATCGGGCCGAACGCCACATCGTCGAAGACGGTGGGGGAGAAGAGCTGGTCATCCGGGTTCTGAAACACCAGGCCGACGGCCGCGCGCACCCGGCTCAACGTCTTCTCGGTCACTTGGAGGCCGCAGACGCTGACCTGGCCGGCCTGCGTGCGCAGGATGCCGTTGAGGTGCAGCAGCAGGGTGGACTTGCCTGCGCCATTCGGCCCCAGCAAGGCAACCTTCTCGCCCGGCGCAATGTGCAGCGAGACGCCGTTCAGCGCGTGATGGCCGTCGGGATAGGCAAAGGACAGGCCGGCAACTTCGATCGTGTGATGCATCAGAGCAGGTACCCCAGCAGAATCAACAAGGTCAGGACGAGCAGCCCGAGGCCGGCCAGCACGCGCTGGCTCGCGGGCACGGGCGGAATCGGCATGGTGCGCACCTCGCCGTCGTAGCCGCGCGCGGTCATGGCGGCGTAGATGCGGTCGGCGCGGTCGAATGAGCGGAGGAACAGGTTGCCGGCCATCCCGCCGGTTACTCGGGCGCGCCACGCGACCGAGCCCCCAACGCGCTGTCCCGGCGCGGCCAGCGCGCCGCTGCGCGCCTCGCGCGCACGCATGAGCCGCAGGGCCTCGTCCACCAGCACAAACAGGTAGCGCCACATCAGGCCGATGATGGCAACGAGCAGCCGGGGCACCCGCAGGCTGCGCATCGCAAGGAGCAGCTCAGGGAAAGGCGTCGTGCCGGCGAGCATGATGGCCATCTGGACGGAGAGCCAGGACTTGAGCGCGATGCTGATGAAGCGCTCCAGCCCGGCATCGCTGAGCGTGAGAGCGAGCGGGCCCAGGCGCAGGTGCAACAGCGCCGCGCCGTCCAGCGTGAACAGGATAGGCAGCGCGGCCAGCACGAACGGCAGCGCCAGGGCCGACCGCTTCAGCACGTATCCCACGCCCAGCTCCGACAGCACCATGACCGCCAGCGCCAGCGCGGCCAGCAGGATGTACACGGCCCACGCGCCCGGCGGGGTCAGCGCGGCCGCGAGGATGAACCCGACGGCCAGCAGGAACTTCACGCGCGGGTCGAGCGCGTGAACCAGGCTGGCCCGCGGGCGGTACGGATCAAGGAAGTTTGCGTGCATCATTCGTTATCAGCGTTCTATTCTGCCTGCCCTACGGACTGCCGTCTGCGGCGCGACTGGCTTGCCGCGAACGTGACGCCCGCGACGAGCAGCAGACCGATGACGCCTGCCAGGATGGTGCTCACCGCCTCGTTGGAGATGCCCGGCAGCAGATAATCGGGGATGACGTTGTACAGCGGGCCCTGCGCCCGGTCGAGGAAGCCGCGCTGCTCGGCCACCCACTCCAGCCCGTCGGGGTTGGCCGAGGCAACGGGCGCCAGTACGGCCAGTGCGACGGCAATCGCCAGGCCGCCGAGCCACACTGCGCGGTTCGATCCTCCGTTCATGGCCCCGCTCGTTGCACCGGCGCCGACAAGGTCGCGCCGCGTCGCCAGCAGGAACGCCAGTGCACCGGCGGTAATCAGCCCTTCGCCGACGCCGATGAGCGCGTGAATGCCGCCCATCGCGAGGACCGCGACGTTCGCGGGCGAGGTGCCTGAGAGCGCCAGTTGCAGCGCCACGGCGAGCGCGGCGATGAAGATGGAGAGCCAGCCTGCCACGAAGCCGCTGACCACCACGCCCCACGGCCGGTCACCGGTCAGGCGGTGCAGCGTCTGATAGGCGAAGTAGGACACAGCCACGCCGATGACGCCCATGTTGAACAGATTGGCGCCGAGCGCCAGCAGCCCACCATCCTGGAAGATGAGGGCCTGGATGCTGACCACTGCGGTCATCACGATGATGGCGGCCCACGGGCCGAGCAGAATGGTGGCGATGGCCGCGCCCATCAGGTGGCCGGACGTGCCGCCCGTGACAGAGAAATTGAGCATCTGGCCTGCGAAGATGCACGCGGCGAGGACGCCCATCAGCGGGACCTGCCGTTCGCCCAGCTCGCGGTTGACCTGGCGCAGCGCGTAGGCGATGGCGGCAACCGCCAGCAGCCACATGACGACCGACACGAGCACCGACAAGAACCCGTCAGGGATGTGCATGGGTTGGACACTCAGGAACATAGCGACCTCCAAACTTGAGACTAGCACGTCAAATGCAACTACTCGCTATTGCAAGTAGTTGCAATAGCGAGTATAACGCAGGGCGCGTTGCACTGCAAGGTGGAGGTCTTGGGAATATCAGGCGATGCCCGGCTTGAACAGGCCGGCGCGGTCTGCACCGAGCAGCCCGGCTTCGAGCCTGGCCCGATCCACCGGGGACAGGTCGCGGACCATCGCAGGGGTGAGGATGGGAAAGTGCTTGATTTCCTTCAGCCGCGCCTCTATGACATCGGCTGCGCCATCGTTCGTCTCCCAATGGAGCGCATCGAACGCACCGAGGTTCAGCGCCACGGTATAGGCGCGCAGCGTCTTCTGGCCCCGGCTGTTGAAGAAGTCCTCGAAGTAAGACATGACCAGCTCGCGGCGCGTGCGGAACACCGGCTCGCGATAGCGCAGGCCGGTGAAGTTCGACTTGGCGACCGCGCCGTAGGCCCCGTTGCGCCGGAAGATGGCCAGCACGTGGTCGTCGTCGGTCAGCGGCTCGGGCAGCAGGTCGACGATGAGGGGCGGGTGGCCGAGGCGCTGCAGCGCGGCTGCGGCGAACAGCGCGCCGTCCAGGCAGTGGCCCGTGCGCTCGCGCAGCACGCGCAGCGGCGCGCGGTTGAAATACTCCGGCTCATAGCGTACGGTGTCCAGGAAGTCCTGGATCTTGCGCGGGGTGTTCAGGCTCCGGAACAGGTCCAGCTCGGCGGGCGTCAGGCTGTGCTCCAGCGACGGCATCCTCGGTTCTCCTCTGCGTGCAGCATTTGTCGCAGTATACACACAGAGACCTGTTTTCTGCCAGAAAACGGGTCTCTGTAACGATAGCAACGGCCGCTTGACGCGCCATCCGTCGCAGCCTATACTCATAATGCAATTATCTGTGGAGGCACGAGTGACCATTCGCCTGCTGGACTTCGGACAGGTGTCGCCGGTGCGGTCGCAGACCGTCTACCATGCCGCTGCGTATGCCCTGGGGCCGAAGGGGCCTGACACCATTATCCTGGTGAGCAGCGACCGGCCCTACGTGAGCATCGGCTATCATCAGGACGCGGCCGCTGAGGTGGACCTGGCCTACTGCCGTGAGATGGGGCTACCCGTCATCCGGCGGGAGGTTGGCGGCGGCGCGGTCTACCTGGACGGCGGGCAGGTGTTTGCGCAGTGGGTGTTCCGGCAGGGGCGGCTGCCCGCAGACCTGGCCGAGCGGTTCAGCCTGTACATCCGTCCCCTGGTCGAGACGTACCGCAGTTTCGGCGTCGAGGCGTATCACCGGCCGGTCAACGATATCCACGTGGCCGGCAAAAAGATCGGCGGGTCGGGCGCGGCGCAGCTCGGCGCGGCGGACGTGGTGGTGGGCAGCCTGATGTTCACCTTCGACAAGCCCGCGATGGCGCGCGTGCTCAAGGTAGCCTCCGAGAAGATGCGCGACAAGGTGGTCGAGAGCCTGGAGCAGTACATGACCACCCTGGCCGAGCAGCTCGGCACGGCCCCGTCGCGTGAGGACGTGGTGCAGCGGTACATCGCGGCGTGTGCCGGCGCGCTGGGCGAGCCGGTCGAGCCTGCCGGATGGACGCCGGGCGAGGAAGCGCGGGCGCGCGCGCTCGACGAGCAGTTCGCGTCCGACGCGTGGCTGCACGAGGGAGGCCACGGCCGGCCTGCGTGGGTGAAGATCCACGAGGACGTGCGGGTGGCGGAGGGGCTGCACAAGGCGGCCGGCGGACTGGTGCGCGCGACCGTGCGGCTGCACGCGGGCCGCATCGATGGGCTGGCCCTCTCCGGCGACTTCACCCTGCTGCCCGCTGATGCGCTGGCGGACCTGGAGGCGGCTGCTGCCGGCTCGTCGCCTGACGAAGGTGAGCTGGTTGCGCGCTTCGCCCAGGTGTATGCGGCGCGAGGGATCGTTTCGCCCGGCCTCGCGCCGGCGGATTTCGCCCGCGCCGTCCTGGCCGCGGGCGCAGCGCGAACGGCGCGGGGACTATAAGGAGAGACGCATGCCTGAACAGACCATCGCCAGCATCCAGGCGCAACTCGCGGCGGCTGACCTGACCGTGCGTGACCTGGTCGCCGAATACCTGCACCGCATCGAGTCGCTCGACCAGGCCGGGCCGCGGCTGAACTCGGTCATCGAGGTCAACCCGGATGTCTGGACGGAGGCCGACCGGCTCGACGCGGAGCTGCGCAGCGGGCGCAGTCGCGGCCCGCTCCACGGCGTGCCCATCCTGTTGAAGGACAACATCGCCACGCACGACCGGATGATGACCACGGCCGGGTCGCTGGCGCTGCTCGGCTCCATCCCGGCAGAGGATGCGCCGCTCGTCACGCGGCTCCGCGCGGCGGGCGCGCTGCTGCTCGGCAAGACCAACCTCAGCGAGTGGGCCAATTTCCGCTCCACGCGCTCGTCGAGCGGCTGGAGCAGCCGCGGCGGCCAGACGCGCAACCCATATGCGCTCGACCGGAACCCGTGCGGCTCGTCGTCCGGCTCTGCGGTCGCGGTCGCAGCCGACCTGTGCGCGGTGGCCGTGGGCACCGAGACCGATGGCTCCATCATCTGCCCGTCGCACACATGCGGCATCGTCGGCATCAAGCCGACCGTCGGGCTGGTCAGCCGGACGGGCATCATCCCCATCGCCCACAGCCAGGACACCGCCGGGCCGATGGCGCGCACGGTCGCGGACGCGGCCGCGCTGCTGGCGGTGCTCGCCGGCCCGGACCCGCATGATCCGGCGACCGCAGCCATCCCGTTCGATTACCCTGACGGCTTTGCGTCCTTCCTCGTGGGTAACCTGGCGGGCCTGCGCATCGGTGTGGCACGCAGCTTCTGCAGCTTCAATCCCCGCGTCGAGGCGTTGATGGAGGAGGCGATCCGGGTCCTGCGTGACCTGGGTGCGGAGGTCGTGGACCCGGCGAATGTGCCCGACCACAAGGAGCTGGAAGAGACCGAGCAGGAGGTATTGCTCTACGAGTTCAAGGCCGATCTGAACGCCTACCTCGCCGGACTGGGGCCGGATGCGCCGGTCCACTCGCTCGCCGGCGTGATTGCCTTCAACGAAGCGCACCGCGATACGGTCATGCCCTTCTTCGGCCAGGAGCTCATGCTGCAGGCGCAGGCGAAGGGTCCGCTGACCGACGCGGCGTACATCCAGGCCCTGGCGACCAATCACCGGCTGGGCCGCAACGAAGGCATCGACGCGGTGTTAGCTGAGTACCGGCTCGATGCGTTGATTGAGCCGTCGGGCGGCCCGGCCTGGCTGACCGACCACGTCAACGGCGACCACTACACCGGCGGCAAGTCGGCGCCAGCGGCCGTCGCCGGCTACCCAATCGTCACGGTGCCGCTCGGCTATATCGGCGCCGGGCCGGCTGCCCCGGCAGACGGGCTGCCGGTTGGCACGCCGACCGGTCTGCCGATTGGCCTGTCGTTTGTCGGCACCGCGTGGAGCGAGCCGCGACTAATCCGCTGCGCCTACGCGTTCGAGCAGGCCACGCGCGTCCGCCAGCCGCCCGCGTTCCTGCCCACGCTGTTACGATGAACAGGTGAACAGGTGAACAGGTGAGCAGGTGAGCAGGTGAGCAGGTGAGTTCGAATGGTAGATTGGCTCTCCTGGCACAGCGCACTGAGAGCGGCCTGATCCGAAATGCCACACCCGTCCACATCACCTGTTCACCTGTTCACCCGTTCACCTGTTCACCTTGTCACCTCTTCACGCAAGGAGGTCCATCATGCGCATGACTCGTTGGGCCCAGAAATTCAACCTGACGGTCATCCCCTGCGAGGACCGGCCGGACCGGCCTGCGGGGGACCACGTCTATCGGATCGTGGACATCTTCACGACCCGCGACAGCAGTTGGGAGCCGTCCGATGTCCCCGGCAGCATCGAGCCGTGGGCGCGCGAGGCGTACCTGCGGCCGTCGGATGCGCCGGACTACTTCGATGACGCGGGCGCAGACCATCACCTGTTCGCGCGCGTGCTGGATGCGGAGGGCCGGCCGGTCACGACGGAGCGGCTGGTGCGCTACTGGTCGGACGGGCTGGCACAGCTCGGCAATCCGAATTACCAGGGCTACACGCGTGAGACGCCCAAGGAACGTTCCGGCTGGGCGAACATCCCCATCTGGAGCGGCAGCCACTTCAACCCCGAGACGGGCGGACGCGGGCCGTGGTGCTGGTGTCCGGAGGGGGCGAGCGATGTGGTGGTCGGCGGGGGGATGCCTCACAACTGGCACGTCTCCACGTTCGTCGTCTGGCAGCTCCAGCCGAGACAGGGCCAGGTCGTGCCGCCCGATGAACCTATCGATGTCCCGCCGGTCGAGCCGCCGGATGAGCCGGTGGTGGAGCCGCCGGATGCCGCGGGGCTGCGCACCGAGGCCTGGAGCGCGCTGGGCCTGGTCTATCAGCCGGCATCCCCGTTGGCGCGCTATGCCGGCCAGCAGCGTCTTGGTGCGCCCCTCAGCGCGGAGTTCACCAGCGGAGCGTACCGGATCCAGGCGTATGCGCTCGCCATCGTGTTTGCGCACAGTGACGCGCCGGATCGCGTGAGCCACATCTCCTGGCACGCGGCGTCCGGTAACCAGTTGGTGAGCCCGGATGTGCCGGACGTACCGGATGTGCCGGACGTACCGGATGTGCCCGACGTGCCCGATCCTCCCGACGTCGATCGGCCCACGCCGACCCGGCCGCCGACGGTGACACTGTCGCCGGAGAACATCGCGCACCTGCGCACCTTCCCGCTTCCGCCGCAGGACAACGGCTTCGGGCTGCACTTCCGCATCGGTCTGACGGACGAGAGCATCGCTTGGACCATCGAGCGGCTCAAGTCCATCAACGCGCGCTGGACGCTGATCTATGCGCAGGACGAACTGCAGGCGGAGCGCGCCGCCCGCGCGGCCTGGGAAGCCGGCATCATGCCCTGCACGCGCATCGGCAAGCGCATCGATGAAGGCTTCGATCCTGAGCCGTACGTCACTGCGCTCAAGCGCGTGGGCGCGCCGCCCTATATCCAGATTTTCAACGAGCCGGCCGACACGCGCGAATGGCGCAAGGATGTCCGGCCGCCGGGCTGGCTGGGTATCTTCGGCCGCAACTGGGCGCGCATGGCCGCGCGCGTGGCGGATGCGGGCGGCTATCCCGGCCTGCAGGTGTTGGAGCGTAGGGAGTTAGACGCGGCCATCGATGCCGTCGCGGCCATCGGCCGCACCGACATCTGGGATCGGGCCTGGTTCAGCCTGCACAACTACGGCGCGAACCATCCCCCGGCCTACCCGTATGACCTGGGCCTGACCGTGTTCGAGGACTTCTACGGCGTGTTGAGTTTCCTCGCGTTCGCCCGCTGGATGCAGGAGCGCATCGGGTTCGTGCTGCCCATGATTGGCGGCGAAGGCGGCTGGCAGTACGGCCAGGATCAGGACCGGCGCTACCCGAAGGTGGACAACACGGGGCCGGTGAAGTATCATGCAGATTATCACCGGGAGATGTTCGACTGGTTCCGCACGGGCCTCCTCTCCAATGGCGAGCTGCTGCCCGACTACCTGTTCAGCGTGGCGCCCTGGATTGCGGGCGGCTGGGGCGCGGATGACTGGTGGGGCGGCGTGCTCGGCACCAAGACCGAGACGGTTGAGGCTATCGCGGGTATCCCGCCGTTCGTCCGGCGCTTTAGCTGGGACGGCTAATCCATCACTCGAACCGCAAAGACGCGAAGCACGCGAAGGACTTCTTGATGATCTCTTTGCGTCCTTCGCGTCTTTGCGGTGAAAAAGAAGTCAACCATGACCCAGGCAACACTCGTGCTCGAGGACGGCAGCGTCATCACCGGCGCCGCGTTCGGTGCGGCCGCCGACGTCGTCTTCGAACTGGTCTTCAACACCAGCATGACCGGCTACCAGGAAATCCTGACGGACCCCTCCTATCGCGGGCAGGGCGTCCTGTTCACCGTCTCGCACATCGGCAATGTCGGCATCAACCTGGAGGATGACGAGTCGGCCATCCCCCAGGTCAGCGCGGTCATCACGCGCAGCCTGAGCCCGGTCGTCTCCAACTGGCGGAGCCACGAGCCGCTGGCCGGCTGGCTGGCCGCGCACGGCGTGCCCGGCATCGCGGATGTGGACACGCGTTACCTGACGCGGCTCTTGCGTGATGGCGGCACGCAGCGCGCCGCGCTCTCCACGTGCGGCACGCCCGCCGACGCGCTGCTGGCGCAGGCGCGGGCGTGGCCCGGCCTGGACGGCCGCGACATGGTGCGCGAAGTCACCTGCCCCGAGGCCTATGGCTGGCCCGCCGGCCCGGCGGACGACTGGGTGGCCCGCTCGCGGCAGTGGAGTTCGCATCCCCAGACGCGGACGGACCCAGCGAGGCCGGATGCCCGTGCCGCATCTGAGGCCGGCATTGCAGCATCTGAGGATGCTGCCCTCCGCGGGATGAGGGAGGGGGAGGTGCAGAAGAAGTCGCCTCACATCGTCGCCTACGACTTCGGCACGAAGCGCAACATCCTCCGCCACCTGGCCGCGAACGGCGCGCGCGTTACCGTTGTCCCCGCGGACACATCTGCGGCGGACGCGCTGGCGCTCCAGCCGGACGGCGTGTTCCTGTCCAACGGCCCCGGCGACCCCGCAGGCCTGCCGTATGCGGTTGAGGCGGTGCGTGAGCTGATCGACAGTGGCGTGCCGGTGCTCGGCATCTGCCTGGGCCACCAGTTGATCGGGCTGGCGCTCGGCGCACGCACGGCGCGCCTCAAGTTCGGCCATCACGGCGGCAACCATCCCGTCAAAGACCTGCGCACCGGCGCGGTCCAGATTACCGCGCAGAACCACAACTACTTCGTCGAGACAGCCACCCTCGACCCGGACCGCGTCGAAATCACGCATGTCAGCCTGAACGACGGCTCGCTGGAGGGGCTGCGCCTGCGCGACCGGCCCGTCCTGTGTGTCCAGTATCATCCCGAAGCCGCGCCCGGCCCGCATGACGCGCTGGGCGTGTTCGAAGAATTCTTTCAGCTAGTTGAAGGTTAGAAGGTTGCAGGTAGCAAGTTTGCCGTAGGGCGGATTCTGCCTCACACCTTCAGCCTTTTCGTCATAACCTGTAACTTTAGAACCTTTGAACCTGTAACATACAAAATGCCTAAACGAACCGACCTCCACACCATCCTCGTCCCCGGCTCCGGCCCGATTGTGATCGGGCAGGCCGCGGAGTTCGACTATTCCGGCACGCAGGCCGTCAAGGCGCTGCGGCGGGAAGGGTATCGCGTCGTCCTGGTCAACTCGAACCCCGCGACCATCATGACCGACCCCGAGCTGGCCGACGCGACATACGTCGAGCCGCTGACGCCCGACGCGCTGGAGGCCATCATCCGGCAGGAGCGGCCCGACGCGATGCTGCCGACTGTCGGCGGGCAGACCGGCCTCAACCTCGCGCTGGCGCTCAGCGAGAACGGCGCGCTGGAACGGTACGGCGTCCAGCTCATCGGCGCATCGCTGCCTGCGATCAAGGCGGCGGAGGACCGCGACCTGTTCCGCCGGACGCTGCAGGCCCAGGGGCTCCCTGTGCCGGCTGGCGGCCCAGCATATAATCTGGCGGAAGCGCAGGCGCTGGCCGGGCAGACGGGCTATCCGCTGCTCGTGCGCGCGTCCTTTGCGCTGGGCGGCGCAGGCGCGGCGTGGGTCTACGCGCCGGATGAGCTGCCCGAGGCGCTGCGCCGGGCGGTTGCGGTCTCGCCCATCGGCCAGGCGTGGGTCGAGGAGTCGGTGCTCGGCTGGAAGGAGTACGAGCTGGAGGTCATGGCCGACCGTGCGGGCAACTTTGTCGTCGTGTGCTCCATCGAGAACCTCGACCCGATGGGCGTGCACACCGGCGACAGCATCACCGTTGCGCCCGCGCAGACGCTGACCGACCGCGAGTACCAGGTCTTGCGTGACCTGGCGCGGCGCGTGATGGATGCGGTCGGCGTGGCGACGGGCGGCGCAAACGTCCAGTTCGCGGTGGACCCGGCCACGGGCCGCGTGCTGATCATCGAGATGAACCCGCGCGTATCGCGCTCATCCGCGCTGGCCTCGAAGGCGACCGGCTTCCCCATCGCCAAGCTCGCCGCGCTGGTCGCGGTCGGCTACACGCTCGACGAGATTCCGAACGACATCACCGGCCAGACGCAGGCCGCGTTCGAGCCGTCGCTGGATTACGTGGTGGTCAAGATGCCGCGCTGGGCCTTCGAGAAGTTCCCCGGCGTGGACCCCCTGCTCGGCCCGCAGATGAAGTCCGTGGGCGAGGTCATGGCGCTGGGCAGCACGTTCCCCGCCGCGCTCAACAAGGCGGTGCAATCGCTGGAGATCGGCGTGGATGCGCTGGATGGCTCCGGTCCGAAGCGGGCTGCACCGGCCGACCCGCAAGACGTGGCGGAACTTGCCGCGCTCCGCCAGCCGACCGCCGACCGGCTGTTCGCCGTGTACCGCGCGGTGCGCGCGGGGCTGCCGCTCGAGGCCATCGCTGCTACAACCGGCTTCGACCCGTGGTTCCTCGCGCAGATGAGTGAGATTGCCGCGTGCGAGCGCGAAGTTACAGGTTACAGGTTGCAGGTTACAGGTCATAGCCTGTCGGGTGCAGAGGGGATATCCAAGCTCGACACGGCCGATTCGGTTCCGCTTGCGCTCGCTTTGCACCGCGCCAAGCGGCTGGGGTTCTCTGACAGCCACCTCGCACGGCTGTTGGCGGAACCTGCAACTTCCAACCTGCAACATGTAACCGCCATTCGTTCTCTCCGCCGCGACCTCGGCATCCTCCCCACCTTCCAGCGCGTGGACACCTGCGCCGCCGAGTTTGCCGCGCAGACGCCCTACCTGTACAGCGCATATGAGTCGGCTGACGAGGCGGAGCCGACCGGCCGGCCCAAGATTCTCATCCTCGGCAGCGGGCCCAACCGCATCGGCCAGGGCATCGAGTTCGATTACTGCTGCTGCCAGGCCGCGTTCGCGCTCAAGGGGCTGGGCTATGAGACGATCATGCTCAACTGCAACCCGGAGACCGTCTCGACCGACTATGACACCGCGGACCGGCTCTACTTTGAGCCGCTGACGCTGGAGCACGTGCTGAACGTGGTGGAGCGGGAGCAGCCGGCCGGCGTCATCGTCCAGTTCGGCGGCCAGACGCCGCTCAACCTGGCCGAGGGGCTGGAGGAAGCAGGCGTGCCCATCCTGGGCACTTCGCCTGAGGCCATCCGGCTGGCGGAGGACCGCGAGCGGTTTGCAGAGCTGCTGGCCCGGCTCGACATCCCGCAGCCGGAGCACGGCATCGCGCGCAGCCTGGCGGAGGCGCGCGCCATTGCCGCGGAGATCGGCTATCCCGTGCTCGTGCGCCCGTCCTATGTGCTGGGCGGCCGCGCGATGGCCATCGTGGGCGATCCGGGCACGCTGGCCGGGTTCGTCCAGGCCGCATTCGACGCCGCGCCCGGCGCGGCCCTGCTCGTGGACCGCTTCATGGAGGATGCGTTCGAGATTGACGTGGACGCACTCTGCGACGGGCGCCGCGTCGTGATCGGCGCCATCATGCAGCACATCGAGGAGGCCGGCGTCCACTCGGGCGACTCGGCATGCGTCCTCCCGCCGTACAAGGTCAGCCAGTACCACCTCAACATCATGCGCGAGTACACGGAACGGCTGGGGCTGGCGCTCGGAGTGCGCGGGCTGATGAACGTGCAGTACGCGCTCAAGGACGACATCGTGTACGTGCTGGAGGTCAACCCCCGCGCCTCGCGCACGATTCCCTACGCCAGCAAGGCGACCGGCGTCAATCTCGCGGCGCTCGCCAGCCGCATCATGGCCGGCCAGACGCTCGACGAGGTGGGACTGTGGGAAGAGCCGGTCGTGGATGGCTTCTTTGTCAAGGAAGCCGTGCTGCCCTTCAATAAGCTGGCGGGCGCGGACGCGGTGCTTGGCCCGGAAATGCGGAGCACCGGAGAGGTCATGGGCCATGCAGCGCACTTCGGCCACGCGTTCGCCAAGTCGCAGATAGCGGCGGGCTGGGGCCTGCCGCTATCAGGCGCGGCGCTCATCAGCGTCAACGACTTCGACAAGGGCGCGGCGCTCAAGATTGCGCGCGACCTGCACCGGATGGGGTTCCGGCTCATCGCGACACCCGGCACCGCCACCTTCCTGAACCGCGCCGGGCTGCCCGTCGGTTACATCAACAAGGTGGAGCAAGGCTCGCCGCACGCGGTGGACCTGATTCGTTCCGGTGAGGTGCAGCTCATCCTGAACACGCCGCTTGGCCCAGTGGCGCAGAGCGCAGGCGCGGCCATCCGTGCGGCCGCGATTGCGATGGACCTCCCGCTGCTCACGACGCTGTCGGCGGCGACGGCTGCGGTCGCGGCCATCCGCGCGCTGCGCCAGCAGGAACTGCGGTACCGGAGTTTGCAGGAGCATTACGCTCAACGTAAGGAACCAACTTAAGTTTGATCTCACGCTAGGGCGCAAAGCCAATCAATGTCCTGGCGCACCTTGCAGCTTTGCGTGAGCCTTTCGGTGGGAAGCTTTTTCAGGAGTTCTCATGCCCGACACTTTTCGCACGCGGCTGCGCCGCGGGGACCGGCTGATCGGTCCCGTCGTCACCCTCTCTTCGCCCGATGTCGCGGATCTGCTCTCGCGCATCGGCTTCGACTATCTGTGGTTGGACATCGAGCACTCCTCGATGGGCATCAGCCAGGCCCAGGTCCTCATCCAGGCCGCAGGCGGGCGCTGCCCGTGCATCGTGCGCGTGCCGGAGAACGCCGAGGCGTGGATCAAGAAGGCCCTGGACACCGGCTGCGACGGCATCGTGATTCCGCAGATTCGTTCGGCAGCGGAGGCACGCGAGGCCGTGGCCTCGTGCCTCTATCCGCCGGCCGGCCATCGCGGCGCGGGCATCTCGCGCGCGCAGGGGTATGGACTCTCGTTCGGGGAGTACGTCGCCTGGGCGAACGACAACCTGGCCATCATCCTGCAGATCGAGCACACGGACGCGGTGAACGACATCCAGGGCATCCTTGCGACGCCCGGCATCAGCGCGCTGCTCATCGGGCCTTACGACCTGTCGGGCAGCATGGGGCTGCTGGGCGAGGTCACGCATCCGCGCGTCACGGGCGCGGTGGAGAAAGTGCGGCGGGCCGCGCAGGCCGCGGGCATGCCCATCGGCATCTACGCGGGGGATTCTGACGGCGCACGTGAGGCGCTCGGCCAGGGGTTTACCCTCATCGCGCTGGCGAGCGACGTCGCCTACCTCATCAACGGCGCGGCCACCGCGCTGACCGCCACGCGCGATGCTGGGTAGATAGAATATCCTCATGCCTATTCACATTCTCGCGCCCGAAGTCGCCAACCAGATTGCGGCCGGTGAGGTCGTCGAGCGGCCCGCGTCCGCGGTCAAGGAGTTGATCGAGAACAGCCTGGACGCGGGAGCGACGGACATCCGGGTAGAGGTGCGCGAGGGTGGGCGGCGGCTTATTCGCGTGCAGGACGACGGCAGCGGCATCCCCGGCGACGAGGCGGCGCTCGCATTCCAGCGGCACGCGACGAGCAAACTCTCCTCGGCTGCGGATCTGGATCGCATCACGACGCTCGGCTTTCGCGGGGAGGCGCTCGCCAGCATCGCGTCGGTCGCGCATGTCAGCCTGCTCACCCGCACGCGCGAGGAACAGGCGGGCACGTACATCCGCATGGTCGAGGGCCGCGAGGTCGAGCGGTCGCTGCGCGGTACGCCCGTGGGCACGCTCGTCACGGTCGAGCACCTCTTTGCCAATGTCCCGGCCCGGCTGAAGTTCCTCAAGCAGCCTGCGACCGAGGCCGCACACATCCAGCAGGTCGTCACGCGCTATGCGTTGGCCTACCCGGAGCGCCGCTTCAGCCTGGTCAGCGACGGCCGGCTCGTCTTCCAGTCCACCGGCAGCGGGCAGCAGGGCGGCGGTGCGCCGCTGCACGATGTCCTGGTCAAGGTGTACGGGCTGGACGTGGCGCGGCAGATGGTCGGGGTGGGCGCAACGGATGTCGGGGCAACGGATACGGCTGCGCCTGAAACGGATAAACGGATGGGTGAGCCGCAGGTCACCGGCTATACCAGCCTGCCGGCCCTCCACCGCGGCAACCGGGGCTACATCACCCTGTTCATCAACCGGCGCTGGTTCCAGGATACGTCCATTGCCTACGCGGTCATCCAGGCGTATCACACCCTTCTGCCCACGGGCCGCTTCCCGCTCGCCGTGCTGTTCATCGAGCTGGACCCGGCGGACGTGGATGTGAATGTCCATCCGACCAAGGCGGAGGTGCGCTTCCGCGAGCCGGGCCGCGTGTTCAGCGCGGTGCAGAAGGCGGTGCGCCGCACGCTGGTCGAGCAGGCGCCCATCCCGCAGGCCGGCTTCGAGCCGGGCGCACCTGCCGCGTTCGGCGGTCCCGGCTGGGCGGAGCGCCGTGACGCGCTGCTCAACGCGGGGCGTGGCATCTTGCCCGAGGCGCCGGCGAACCTCCCGCTGCCTCTGACGCCTGCGGAGCCCGATGCGGAGGGTGCCTGGTTCCCCCAGGCGGCGCTATTACAGGCCGCGCCGCCCGTCTCACCCGCCCGCGCGGGTTCTCCTCCGCTGCCGGACACGCGTCCCCTGATGCCCATCCTGCGCGTCGTCGGCCAGCTGGCCGCCGCGTACATCATCGCGGAGGGGCCGGATGGCATGTACCTGATCGACCAGCACGCCGCGCACGAGCGCGTCCTGTACGAGCAGATGCTGGCCGAGCACGCGAGTCACCGCCTGGCCGTCCAGTCGCTGCTGGAGCCGCTGGTGCTGGACCTCAGCCCGGAGCAGGCTGCGGTCGTGGCGGAGGAGCTGGCCGCGCTGAACGACCTGGGCGTGAGCATCGAGCCGTTTGGCGGCGCGAGCTACCTCGTGCGCAGCATCCCGGCTATCCTCAGCCGGGAGAACCCGGTCGCCGCGCTGACCGAGATCGTGGACGGGCTGGCCCGGCAGGTGGACGTGGTGGAGAACGCGGCCGAGGCGCGCCTCATCACCCTCATCTGCAAGCGCGCGGCCATCAAGGCCGGTGCGCCGCTCACGCTGGCCGAGATGCAGGAACTCGTCCGCCGCCTCGAAGCCTGCCGCTCCCCGCGCACCTGCCCGCACGGTCGCCCGACCATGCTGCACATGACCACCGCGGACCTCGCGCGCCAGTTCGGGCGTACGTGACGGGGTGACGGGGTGACAAGGTGAAGAGGTGAACAGGTGAAGAGGTGAACAGGTGAAGAGGTGAACAGGTGAAGAGGTGAACAGGTGAGCACGTGAAGTGGGGAGGAGCCTGCATCCTCAGATGCAGGCGGCGGTTGTCTACTATCCCTCCCGCCATTTTTCACCGTTTCGTCTCCATCGTGTATAATGGATTGGTTAGGTACGGTTTATGTAATCCCGGAGGTACCCTTTGGCAGAACCATTGATCATCACCAAGTCGCTGCGCGACGACAACCAGCTCGACCTGTCGATCGAATTGGGCCCGGAGCGCACACAGCAGGCCCTTGAGCGCGCGGCGCGCGTTGTTTCCAAGAAAGCCCGCATCCCCGGCTTCCGCCCCGGCAAGGCGCCGATTCCGACCGTCCTGCGTATGTTCGGCAAGGAGAGCGTGCTGAGCGAAATCGTGGACGACCTGGGCGAAGAGGTCTTCACCGAAGCTCTGGAAGCAGAGCAGATTCGTCCCTACGCGCAGGCGGCTTTGCAGGATGTCACCTTTGACCCCGTGACGTTCAAGCTGGTCGTGCCGATGCCGCCGACCGTCGAGCTGAACGACTACCGCAGCATCCGCGTCGATGCGCCCGTCGCCGAAGTGCCCGAGGATGAGGTGGATGCCGCGCTGGAGCAGGCGCGCAACGCGCAGGTCAAGTTCGATGTGGTCGAGCGGCCGGCCGCGATTGGCGACAGCGTCCTGGTGGACATCAAGGGCACGGTCGGCGAAGACACCATCCTCGAAAATGAGGACTGGGAGCTGCAACTGCGCGAGGGCGGCGGCTGGCTGCCCGGATTCGATGAGGCATTCGTCGGGCTGAGCGCGGGTGATGAGAAGACCTTCGAGCTGGCCTACCCGGAAGACTCGCAGTCGCGCTACAAGGGACAGGTCGGGAGCTTCGACGTCAAGGTCAAGGCCGTCAAGTCGCGCGTGCTGCCTGAGGTGACCGACGAGTTCGTCAAGACCCTGGGCGAATACGAGAGCGTCGAGGACTATCGGGCCAAGAAGCTGGCCGAGCTGCAGGAAGCGCGCGCCAACGAAGCCCGCAACACCCTGACCAACAATGCGGTGGATGCGCTCATCG
Source organism: uncultured Anaerolineales bacterium (assembly GCA_964614645.1). Lineage (GTDB taxonomy): Bacteria > Chloroflexota > Anaerolineae > CG2-30-64-16 > CG2-30-64-16 > MWBF01. Next base: position 19,323 of record CAZTMA010000027.1, on the reverse strand, counting down.
CAGGGGCGACCATCAGCTATCCGCCCGCTGCGGTCGATGAGGTGGTCCATGACATGCTCCATGATATGGAGCACCGGCTCGCCAACATCGGCTACACCCTGCAGGACTCGCTGCGGCTCCAGGGCAAGACCCTGGACGCCTACCGCGCGGAAATGCGCCCGCTGGCCGAGAGCCGCCTGAAGGGCCAGCTTGCGCTCGCGGAGCTTTCCCGCCGTGAGAACATCGCGGTCAGCGACGAGGAGATTCAGGCCGAGTTGGAGCGCGTCGTCAGCACGTCCGGTGCGGAGAACGATGAGCAGATCAACGAGGTCCGCGGTGTCTTCGGCTCCGAGGCAGGTCTCGCCATGCTGCGCAATGACGTGCTCACCCGCAAGACGGTGGAGCTGCTGCGCGCCATCGTGACCGGTGAGGAACTGCCCGCGGCTCCGGCCGAAGCTGTGACGGCAGAGCCGACGGCAGACGCTGTGGCTGAGGCGCCAGTCGAGGCTCCGGTTGCGACCGAGACGCCAGTCGAGGCTCCGGTTGAGACCGAGACGCCTGCCGAGGCCGATGACCCCGCCGCGTGACGCAGACTCTCAACAAACCGGGTTTCTCGAAGAAACCCGGTTTGTGCCAGAGACCTGCCCGTATGCACAATCACTGACTCAGTGTCGAAGGTGTGATGTAATAGGGCCACATTGTTGATTTGCCCGGCCTCACCGGGCGTCGTGTATGGAATGGAGCACAAAGTATGGACTTCAACCGGATTATGACCCCTGAGTCACTGATTCCGATGGTCATCGAGACGAGCAACCGCGGCGAGCGCGCGTACGACATCTACTCGCTGCTGCTCAAGGAGCGCATCATCTTCCTGGGCACGCCCATCAATGACCAGGTGGCGAACGTCATCGTGGCCCAACTGCTGTTCCTGGACCGGGAAGACCCGGAAAAGGACATCCAGCTCTACATCAACTCGCCCGGCGGTCAGGTCTACGCGGGCATGGCGATTTACGACACCATGCAGCTCATCCGCGCACAGGTCAGCACGATCGCGGTCGGTGTGACTGCCAGCTTCGGCACGGTGCTGTTGACCGCGGGCGCAAAGGGCAAGCGGTACGCGCTGCCCCACGCGACCATCCACATGCACCAGCCGCTCGGCGGCGCGCAGGGCCAGGCGACCGAGATCGAGATCCAGGCGCGCGAGATCCTGCGCCTCAAGGAAGAACTGAACCAGATCCTTGCGCGGCACACCGGCCAGACAGTCCAGAAGATCGCGGATGACACCGACCGGGATCGCTACCTCAGCGCGGACCAGGCCAAGGAATACGGCCTGCTCGACGAGGTGCTGCATCCGGCGGAACTCAAGACGAAGGCGAACAAGAAATAACGTGAAAGTCGATGTGGAGCGCTGCTCCTTCTGTCACCGGGACCAGAGCCAGGTCCGCCGGCTGATTGCCGGACCGGACGGCGTCTTCATCTGCGATGAATGCGTCGGGCTGTGCCAGGAAGTCCTCGAAGAGGACGGCATTGCGCCGTCCATCGGTGGCGGCGATGCTGCGGCTCCGCCGTGGCGCACGCTGACGCCGAAGGAGATGATGGCCCAGCTCGACGAATACGTCGTCGGTCAGGGCCGCGCCAAGAAGGTCCTGTCGGTCGCAGTCTATAATCACTATAAGCGTATCGCGGACGGAGACCATGGTGCTGGCGGAGATCACGCCGAGGTTGGCAAGCTCGCCGGCGATGATGTGGAGCTGGAGAAGAGCAACATCCTGCTCATCGGGCCGACTGGCTGCGGCAAGACGCTGCTCGCGCGCACGCTGGCTCGCATCCTCGACGTGCCCTTCACCATCGCGGACGCGACCGGGCTGACCGAGGCCGGCTACGTCGGCGAGGATGTCGAGAATATCCTGGTGCAACTGCTCCACTCGGCCGAATGGAATGTGGAGCGCGCATCGGTCGGCATCGTCTACGTGGACGAGATCGACAAGATTGCACGCAAGAGCGGCGCGAATCCCTCCATCACGCGTGATGTGTCGGGCGAGGGCGTCCAACAGGGCCTGCTCAAGATCATCGAAGGCACGGTTGCGAATGTGCCGCCGCAGGGCGGGCGCAAGCATCCCAACCAGGAATTCGTCCGCCTCGACACGCGCAATATCCTGTTTATCTGCGGGGGCGCATTCTCCGGGCTGAACGACATCATCGGCCAGCGCCGGGGCGTCAAAGGCCGCGTCGGCTTCAACACGACGGGCGAGCAGTTCCGCAGCGAGGATGAGCAGACGACAGAGCTGTTGCAGCACGTCATCGCAGATGACCTGCTTAAGTACGGCATGATTCCCGAGTTTGTGGGCCGCCTGCCGGTGACGGTGCACGTCGAGCCGCTGGACGAAGATGCGCTCGTGGCCGTGCTGACCGAGCCGAAGAACGCGTTGATCCGCCAGTACAGCCGCCTGCTGGAGCTGGACGGTGTGGAGCTGGTCTTCACGCCGGAGGCGCTGCGGGCCGCGGCGCGCGACGCGATGAAGCTGAAGACCGGCGCGCGCGGGCTGCGTACGATCATCGAGCGGGTGCTCCTGGACGTGATGTATGAGATTCCGTCGCACCCGGAAGTGGTCAAGTGCGTCGTCAACGCCGACTGCATCACGCGCAACGCGTCGCCCCTCCTGCTCAACGGTGACGGCCAACCCATCGCCTGGGGCGAGTATCTGAACCAGAAATCGGCGTAAATTCAACTCACGCAAAGCCGCCAGGACGCAAAGATGAATTGCACTTTGCGGTCTTTGCGCCTCTGCGTGAGTTCTTTTTAAGGGCGTGATATGTCCGAACTCACCCATCTCGACGACCAGGGCCGGGCTCGCATGGTGGACGTGGGCGCGAAGGCGGAGACCGAGCGCGAGGCGGTTGCCGCGGGCCGCGTGCGCATGCGGGGGGAGACGCTGCGCCTCCTGCGCGAGGGCAACCTGCCGAAGGGCGATGTGCTGGGCGTGGCGCGTGTCGCGGGCATCATGGCGGCCAAGCGCACGCCGGACCTGATTCCCCTCTGCCATCCGCTGCTGCTGACGAAGGTCGCGGTCGAGTTCGCGTTCGATGAGGCGGCATCCGCCGTCGATATCACGGCGACCGTACGCTGCAAGGGACAGACGGGCGTCGAGATGGAGGCGCTGACCGCGGTGAGCGTGGCCGCGCTGACCATTTACGATATGGCGAAGGCCGTCGAGAAGGGCATGGTCATCGAAGGCATCCGCCTGCTGGAAAAGCGCGGCGGCAAGAGCGGGACGTGGCGAGCCGAAGGGCACGATGAATAGAACGCTGATTTGACTGATTTACGCTGATATTGATTGATCTCAATAAATAGCAAAGATCAGCGTAGATCAGTTCAATCTGCGTCATCAGCGTTCTATTCTTTCCCGCCCTGCGCAAAAGGAGCGAGTATGAGAGTGCGCGTGCGCGCGTTTGCGGCGCTGCGTGAGGCGCTGGGCTTCACCGAACAGACGGTCACCTTGCCGGAGGGCGCTACGGCCGCGGATGTGCTGGAGCGGCTGTCCGCCGAGCATCCTGCCGCGGACCTTGCCGGGCGCCGGTTCGCGGTCGCGGTCAACCGGGCCTTTGCCGACCGGCAGACGGCGCTGGCCGACGGGGACGAGGTCGCGCTCATCCCGCCCGTCAGCGGGGGTGTCGTCGGTGACGACGTAGGCAAGCTGTTCGAGATCGTGGACGGCCCGATCTCGCTGGACGAGGTCGCAGGCCGCGTCCTCGCGCCGGAGCGGGGCGGCGTCACCGTCTTCGCCGGGACCGTGCGCGGGGTGACGGGCGAACAGCAGACCGATTACCTGGAATACGAGGCCTACGCCGAGATGGCCGAACCCGCGTTCGCGGCGATAGCTGCGGAGGCGCAGGCGCGCTGGCCCGACATCAGCGCGGTCGCCGTCGTGCACCGGGTTGGGCGGCTGGAAGTGGGCGATGTGTCCATCGCCATTGCGGTCGCGGCCGCTCACCGGGCCAACACGTTCGATGCCTGCCATTACATCATCGACCGCATCAAGCAGGGCGCACCCATCTGGAAGCGCGAGGTCGGCCCGGACGGGTCATCCTGGGTCGAGGGACCGGAGTCGACGGTTACGGATTGAAGATTGAAGATTGCAGATTGAAGAAGGTCGACCCAGCTTCGGTCTTCTTCCGCCGGGAGGTAACAGTGGCATATCAGCGCACACCAACCAAGATTGCGATTGTCGGCGGGGCCGGTGCAGTCGGCGCAAGCGCGGCCTACGCGCTCATGATGAGCGGGCTGGCCAGCGAGATTGTCCTGGTGGATGTCAACCAGCGCCGGGCCGAAGGCGAGGCGATGGACCTGATGCAGGGCTCGCCGTTCGTGCAGCCCGTCACCGTGCGCGCCGGGACCTATGAGGACTGCCGCAACGCGCAGATTGTCGTTGTCACCGCAGGCGCGGCGCAGAAGCCGGGCGAGACCCGGCTGGATCTGGTCAAGAAGAATACCGGCATCTTCCACGAGATGATCCCGCAAATTGCGCAGGCCGCGCCGGAAGCGATCCTGCTCATCGTGTCGAATCCGGTGGACGTCCTGACGCATGCCGCGCTGAAGTTCTCCGGTTTCCCTGCGGGCAGGGTGGTTGGCTCCGGCACCGTGCTCGATACGGCCCGGCTGCGCGCGCTCATCGGGCAGCGGCTGGAGGTCGACCCGCGCAGCGTGCACGGCTACGTGATCGGTGAGCATGGCGACAGCGAGGTGGTAGTGTGGAGCCGGACGATGGTGGCCGGGATGCCCATCCACGACTTCTGCGAGCAGCGCCACAGCACGTGCGATGCGGATATGCAGGAGGACATCGCGAACCAGGTGCGCCGGGCCGCGTACGAGATCATCGAGCGCAAGGGCGCCACTTATTACGCCATCGGCTTGGGCGTGCGGCACGTGGTCGAGGCCATGCTGCGCGACCAGAACACCATCCTGACCGTTTCGACGCAGATGACCGGGCAGTTCGGCATCTCCGACATCTGCCTGAGCCTGCCGTCCATCGTGGACCACGGCGGCGTCGAGGGTGTGCTGATGCCCGGACTGAGCGACGACGAGCTGGCCGCGCTCCGGCGTTCCGCCGACGTGCTTAAGGAGACGGCCCGCGCCGCGGGGCTGTAACGACAGGCCCCACGCAAAGGCGAATCGTGGAGTTCGCATCCTCAGATGCGAACAGCTTCAGAGCGGCATGACCGTCCGCATTTGAGAATGCGGACTCCGCATTCTGTGGCAGAAGAAGAGTGTGCATCCTCAGATGCGCACGGCCCCACAGCGGCATGACCGTCCGCATTTGAGAATGCGGACTCCGCTTGGTGATCTCACGAGAGGTGAACGTTCATGCGGGCAGTTGTTCAGCGGGTCAGCCGCGCGTCGGTGACGGTCGAGGGCCGGATTGTGGGCGAGATCGGCTGCGGGCTGCTCGTGCTGGTCGGCGTGACCCACGACGACACCCGCACGGAGGCCGGCTGGCTGGCCCGCAAGATTGCCGGCCTGCGCATCTTCGAGGATGACGCCGGCAAGCTCAACCGCAGCCTGGCCGACGTGGAGGGCGCGGTCCTCGTCGTCTCGCAGTTCACCCTCTACGGCGATGCGCGCCGTGGCCGCCGCCCCGACTTCCTGCGTGCGGCCCGGCCCGAACAGGCCGAACCGTTGATCGACTACTTCGTGGAGCAGCTCCGTGAGGCGGGCCTGCCCGTTGCAACCGGCCAGTTCCGTGCCGAGATGCAGGTCGCGCTGGTCAATGACGGGCCGGTGACGCTCTGGCTGGAGACGGACGGGGGACCGAGTGAGGTTCAGCCCACCGGATAGGGCAGGAGCGTGAGTTCTGCAATGAAGCGGAAATCACGCTGGTTCTTGGTGACAAAAGGCAGCCCCCGGGCGACGGCAGTTGCAGCGATCAGTGCATCGGGGATGAGTAACCCGTGGCTGAGCCGGTACTGACGAAGCAAGGCGACAGCGGAGTCGCTGATGTCAGGGTCGAGCCGGATGACCTCAAACGTCGCAGAAACTGCTCTGTCTTTCGTAACTCGGTCTTGTTGCGGCAGCCGACGAGCAGTTCCATCTGTGTGATGCTGCTGACTGCCAGACCTGTACTTTGCTCCAACGCTGTCAGTGTCGCCAAAGCGTCTGAGGCTTGCAAGGCCGCATCGATCAGGATGTCGGTATCGACGAGGGTGAAGCTCACTCCGTCTCTCTCCACTCGCTGCGGCGCAACTGCCTCACCCAGGCGCTGCTATCCCTCATGTCCTCACGGTCGCGCCACATGCCGATGAACGGCTCATCCTGCAAGTCCACCCGCTTGGGTCTGCCAACTTTGCCGGTAGGATAGCGGCCCTTCAAGAACGCGACGAAATCAGCCACCTGCTTGCGTGCCTCAGGAGGCAGAGAGACAATGTCGCGCAGAATATCAGTCATTTCTTGTGTCATGGCCTATCACCATTCCCGTTTGATGCGATTGTAGCACGAGCAGGAGTGCAGGTCAACCGTTTTTCGCGACCTGCCAGGGCCATCAAATCCTCACAATCAAGCGGTTGGAAGTTCACAGCCACCCATAACGCCGAGACCCTCCCCATCCACATCCCCTGTTCACCTGTTCACCTCTTCACCTGTTCACCCGGTCACCGTCTCATCTCCGCCACCACCATCCCTACCAAAATGAGCGCGCAGCCGAGGAGCTGCCGCGGGCCGAGCACCTCACCGATGAGCAGGAAGCTGGCGAGCCCGGCGAACACCGGCTCCGCGGCGAAGATCAGGGCGGTGTGCGTCGTCGTGGTGAACCGCTGCGCGACGGTCTGGATGCCGAACGCGGCCGCGGTGGCGAGCAGCCCGGTGAACGCGACCGCGAAGACGACCTGCCCGTTCAGTGGCGCGGGCCGGTCGAACAGGGCCGCCGCGAGGATGCTCAAGACCGCCACGCCGAGCAACTGGCCGAGCGTCAACAGCAGGGGATCGTGCCGGGGCGCGAAGTGACCGAGCAGCAGGATGTGCGCGGCAAACGAGACCGCGCAGGCCATCACCAGCAGGTCGCCCGCCTGTATGCGCAGGTCGGCCGTCAGTGAGAGCAGCGCCAGCCCCATGGTTGCCAGGCCGACGCCGAGCCAGGCGTTGCGCTCCGGCGGCTGGCGCAGGAGCAGCGCAGCCGCGATGGGCACGAAGACGACCGACAGGCCGGTGATAAACCCGGCCTTGGCAGGCGTCGTGAGCTGCAGACCGGCCGTCTGGAACGCGTAGCCCGCGAACAGAGCGCAGCCCACCAGGAGCGATGGCAGGAGCAGGCGGGCCAGCCGGCGCGGGTTGAGGCGCGTTGCAGAAAAGGGGCCCGAGGGCGCGGCACGCGCAAGCTGCCGGCGCTGCCACAGCACCAGCGGCACGAGCGCGGCCGCGGCCAGCGTGAAGCGCAGCGCCATGAAGCTGAACACCGGGAACGCGCTGACCGCGTCCTTGACCATGACGAAGGTCGCGCCCCAGATCAGCGTGACCAGGAGCAGCGCGGCGTCCGCGAGCAGTTGGCGGGTGGTGGGGGAGTGGTCAGGCATGCACAGAAGCTCACCGCCAAGACGCAAAGAGCGCGAAGAATGTCTAAGAGACAGGTTTCTTCGCGTCCTTCGCGTCTTGGCGGTTCAACTCAGATTCGCCGCGGGCCGCCGGCCACGGAGCCGGGCACGTCGGGCAGGCCGCTGCCCGGTTCGATCTGCCCGGTCGCAGCCGCACTGCTGACATGCCGGACCTCGCCCGGCTGGGTGCTGAGTTCCTGGCGCACGGTGCGCAGCAGGGCTTCGGCCTTCAGCTCGGGCAGGGTGTAACACGGGCCGCCCAGCGCGATGGCTAACTGCTCGGCCAAGCCCCGATCAAACGCCGGATGCTCCATGTTGATGACCACGGACCGCAGATGGCTGTCGTGGATCATCTGCGCCATGCGCCCGGCTTCCTCCTGGGGGGGCATCCCGGTCACCGAGACGTTGCCCGCGCCATCCGTCAGGATGATGATGAGCGGCATGACCTCCGGGTTGCGGCGCTGGGCCGAGGTGCAGACCCGGTAGGCCGCGAGCAGGCCGGCGGAGAGGGGCGTCTTGCCGCCGACCGGCACATCGCGCAGCGCGCGCTGGGCCAGCTCCACGCTCGACGTGGGCGGCAGCACGATGCGCGCTTCCTCGCGCTGGAACACGATCAGCCCCACCTGGTCGCGACGCTGGTACGCGTCGTGGAGCAGCGAGAGCACCGCACCCTTAGTCGCCTCGATGCGCTCCGACGCGGCCATGCTCCACGAGGCGTCCACGACGAACAGCACGAGGTTGGCGGCCCGGCGCACGCGCACTTTCTTTTGCAGGTCCTGGCGCTGCACCACGAACGCGACCTTGCGTTTGGCGCGTTCGCTCATCCGGCGGCGCTGGAACGGCGCAGCCGACCGCAGGGTCGCGTCGAAGGCGAGGTCCTCGGGCCGGCCCTGCATCGGCCGGGCGCGCACGTACCGCCCGCGCTTGCGTGCGGTGAGGGTGACGCTGCGCTTGCCCGCCGACTGCCGGGTCAGCTTGTCGAGCGGGGTGTCGAGCCGCTTCGCCTGGAAGCTGTCGCCGATCTGCACGGGACGCTGGGCCGAAGGGCCCTGGCCCGGTGAGTGCGACTGCGCCGCGCCTTCATCGAGAGGCTCGCCGCTAGCTGAAGTTTCGGCCTGGTCAGCTAGCGGCTCGGTGCTTTTTTTACACTGGGCGCCGTCTCGCCCGCGTCCGGTTTAGGCTGCATCGTGTCGGGCGGGGCTTCCGCACGCGACTTCTTCAGCCGGTCCTCGAGCTGGCCCGCATCGAGCGAGGCTTCCTCGAAAGGCTGGCGCTTGAGCCGGTGAGGCAGCGCCAGCTCCGCGGCCAGCAGGATGTCCTGCTCGGTGATCGCCATGTGGCCCTGCCATGCGGCATGTGCGCGGGCCGTCTTGAGGATGACGATGTCGGCCCGGTGGCCGTCCACCTTGAACGAGGTGGTGAGCGATGCAATGGAGAACAGGTCGCGCTGTGAGTGGTGGACGGCCGGCAGGCGGCTGCGCGCTTCGGCAATCTCCTGCGACAGGAGCATCTCGCGCGGCTCCCACTCCTGGTAGAAGCCTTCTGCATCGGTCTCGTACGCCAGGCGGCGCTCGACGATGGCGACGCGCTGCCGCGGGTCGGAGATGCCGCGCATGTCCACACACAGCGCGAAGCGGTCGAGGAGCTGGGGCCGCAGGTCGCCTTCCTCCGGGTTCATCGTGCCGACCAGCATGAAGCGCGCGGGGTGGCTGAAGCTGATGCCTTCGCGTTCGACCACGTTGACGCCCATCGCAGCGGAGTCGAGCAGGAGGTCAACCACGTGGTCATCGAGCAGGTTCACCTCGTCCACGTACAGCAGCCCGCGATTCGCCGCGGCCAGCACGCCCGGCTCGAAGTGGCGCTCGCCCTGCTGGATGGCCTTCTCGATGTCCAGCGTGCCGACGACGCGGTCTTCTGTCGCGCTGACGGGCAGGTCGACGAAGCGGGTGCGCCGGGAGGTCACGGGCAGCGTCTCGCCGCGGGCCAGCCGGTCGCGGCAGTTGTCGCAGAGGGTGTCCTGGCCGTTCGGCTCGCACGCGAACGGGCAGTCGGCAACCACCTGGATTTCGAGCAGCAGCGCGGCCAGTGCCCGTGCGGCGGTGGACTTGGCGGTGCCGCGCTCGCCACGAATCAGCACTCCACCGATGCCGCTGCTGATGGCATTGAGGATGAGGGCCCGCTTCATCTTTTCCTGGCCCACGATGGCAGTGAAGGGATAAGGTCGGATAGTAGCCACGAATAACGCTCCATGTAGGGTGCGGTCAATTACAAAGGAACATTATACCACACAGTGGTATACTCGCACTCAGGAGGCTGCGATGGATTTGACCCGGCTCACCACGGAGCAGCGCAACATGGCGACCCTGGACATCGACCGGCTGACCGCGCTGGAGATCGTCACGCTGATCAACCGGGAGGATATGACCGTGCCGGCAGCCATCACGCCGTGCCTGCCGGTCATCGCGGCGCTGGTGGAGGCCGCGGCAGCGGCCCTGCGCCGGGGCGGCCGGCTGGTCTACATCGGCGCGGGCACGAGCGGGCGGCTCGGCGTGCTGGACGCGTCCGAGTGCCCTCCCACCTACGGAGTGGACCCGGGCCTGGTGGTCGGGCTGATGGCGGGCGGTGACGACGCGCTGCGCAACAGCATCGAGGGGGTGGAGGATGACGAGGCGCAGGGGGTGGCCGATGTGCAGGCCATCGGGCTGACGGCATCAGATGTACTGGTCGGCATCGCGGCGAGCGGCCGCACGCCTTACACCCTGGCAGCCATGCGCTATGCCCGGAACCTCGGCGCGGCAGTCGGGTGCATCGTCAACTCGCCCGACTCACCGATGGCTGAAGTGGCAGATTATCCGATCGACGCGGTGACCGGGCCGGAGGTCGTCACCGGCTCGACGCGCATGAAGGCAGGGACCGCGCAGAAGCTCGTGCTCAACATGCTGTCCACCGCAGTCATGATCCGCCTGGGCAAGGTGTACGGCAATCTCATGGTGGACGTGCAGCCGACCAACCGGAAGTTAGTCCAGCGGGCGCGGAACATCGTACGCGAGGCGACGGGCGCCGGTGCGGAGGACGCTGCCGCGGCGCTGGAGCAGTACGGCTCCACGAAGGCTGCTATCTTGGGACTGCTGACCGGGTTGGATGCGCCGCGTGCGCACGAACTCCTGGCAGAGCACGACGGGCGGCTGCGCGATGCCGTCAACGAATCACGACACGAATGAACGAACGCCGGCGGTGACAGACTCGCGTTGCTCTCGCTACATCCAGCTTTCGACGCGCAAGCCGGCCACGCGCGCAAACTCACGCACGTTGCGGGTCACGAGCGTCAGGTCACGGCTGAGCGCCTGGGCTGCGATTAGCAGATCGTATGGTCCGATAGGTGAGCCTGCCGCCTCGAGTTGTGCGCGGATTCTGCCATTGTGTGCGGCCGCCTCGTAGTCGAGGTCGAGGAGGGCAAATGGGAGCAGGAACAGGTCCAGCGCCCGCTGATTGCGCTCCGGCTCGCGGCTGCGCTGCACGCCGTATTGCAGCTCGGCCACTGAGACGATAGACACGCCCAGATCCTCGGGGGTCAGGGCCATCACCCGTTGAAGCAATCCCGGCGAGCGCTGGCGGATGAGTTCGATGCAGATGTCGGTGTCCAGCAGGTATTTCACTCGAACGGGTCCTCGCGTACTTGCTGCGTCGGCTGCGCGCGCTCGACCATGTAATCAGCGGAGAAGAGATCCAGAGCCTCCCGCAGCGGCTGCCATGGGTCGTCGCGCGGCAGCAGCACGATCGCGTTGCCCATCCGTTTGATGTAGACGCGATCGCCCTTGAACCGGTAGTTCTTCGGCAGGCGGACGGCCTGGCTGTTGCCGCTGGTGAATAGGCGTGCTTGTTCCATTGTTTCCTCACGACAATGTATATACTTCTTTGTATATACTACACCTTGTCTTGCGCGATGTCAATGGTTCGACGGCCACGAATATCCATCACTCATAATCAGCGGCAGCCAGGCCCTGGGCGGGGGCGGCGGCACCGGGACGTACGCAACGATCCCGTCGAGCACGTCGGCGTCGATATTCAGCGACGTGCTGCCCCACGTCTCGATGTGGCCGCCGGTGTACTGGCGCAGCCGCTGGTGGTTGACCCACAGGTCGTTCGACAGCCGGAGGACGCCCCAGACGGTCACATCCGGGTCGAAGTAGGTGCGGATCCAGTTGGCCGCCCAGATGGCATCGGGCGGCTCCGGCTGGTTCGCGAACGCGCTCAGCGTGGCCCCGACCCCATACACGCCCGACAGTTGGCCGCGGAGATGCAGCTGCGCGGTCCAGCCCGCGATGAACGAATTGACCGCTTCGTGGCACTGCACATTGTTCGTATCGTAGTATTCCATGTCGTAGTAGACAATCGACCCCCGGCCGTCCGCCTCGGTCAGCCCCAGCCAGGCCAGCACATCCGCCGCGTTGGCCGCCTCTCCCGCGCCCTGCCAGTACGCCACCGCGGGATTCGGGTCCATGCGTGCTTTCTGGTGCGCATAACACGGCGCCTGCGGCCCCACCCAGGTCGGGATGAACGTCCAGCCCTGCCGGGCGAACTCGTGCAGCAGGGACGCGCTGAGCGCCTTGTTGCTGCACGCGCGGCTGTTGCCGCCGATATAGAGGTTGACCGACCGGTACGGGCTGTTGAATCTCCAGTCGAGAAGCTGTTCGGGCAGCGCGACCTCGCACTTGTCGAAGCCGTGGCCGATGACGGCCCGTGTGCGCGGGGCTGGGATCATCGCCGGTGAGCTCGCCATGGCAGGTTCAGCCGGGTCCGGCAGGGTGTAGACGGTCGGAGACTGTACGCCGGTGGGCAGGGGGAGGTCGGTCCACGTCTGGCCGCCATCCGTTGAGTGCTGCAACCCGCGCGTGAGGGTGCAGCGGCTGTCAGCCGGGTCGCACTTGCCGCTGCCGTAGGCTGCCCAGGCTGTCCCGTCGCTCGCCTCTACGACGCGCACCGTGTCCTGACCGGCAATCTCTGCTTCCTCTGCGGCCTCTGTGGCTGAAAGCGGCTGCCACGTCCGGCCGCCGTCGGCCGTGCGATAGGCCTCCTCCCCGGCCGGTCCGCCGGTCACATAGCCCACCTGCGCATCCACGAAGCGCACCGGCTCGCCCAGCGGCAGGGCCAGCCGCTCCCACGTCCGGCCGCCATCGGTCGTGCGGAACAGGTCGCCGGTGCTGAAGTTGCTGCTGGTCAGATGCTTGACGACGAGCCAGCCGTGCCGCTCGTCCAGCCGTTCGAGGTACAGCGCGCCCGGATAGTTGCCCGCTTCACCTGCGACATAAAGGTCGAGGCGGACCTGCTCCCACGTCTGCCCGGCATCGTGCGTGCGGGCCAGCGTGTAACGCGCGGTCCCATCCGCGGCGGGCGCGGTCGTCACGAGCCAGCCGGCCCCGCCATCCGCGAACGCGGCGGCACCCGGCCCGCCCGTCACCATACCTTCCGGCGTGATATCGCGCCATTGCGCGCCCGCCGCCTCGGTCCAGTACAGCCGCCCGTCCATCAGCAGCCAGCCTTGTGCTGCCGACACCGGACCGAGATCTTCGATGGCGCCCTGGGCCGGCGCTGACGGGGTCAACGGCCCGGCCAGGATCAGCCAGATCGCCATTGTGAGTGTTGCCAATAGATTCACATACGCTCCTGTGTAATGGGCGTGTCCAGATCAAAGTGCAACCACGGAATAAACGGATCACGCGGAAATAGGGTTCTGCGCCGAGTCCCTAACGCCGCATCCGCCTGCGCAGGTTCCCATGCAGCCGGCTGACGACGTCTGACCTTGTAAGGGGTGCTACATTATGCAGTAACTTTTTCCCATAGACTGGGGATATGCAGCGGTTTTATGGCATACACTATGGAGGTGTTACATGGCAGTCGTGAAAGTTGTGGAACTCTTGGCCCAGTCGCCGGATGGCTGGGAAGCGGCGACCCGGGAAGCCCTGCGCGTGGCGTCGAAGTCGATCCGCGGCATCCAGAGCGTCTATGTCGAGAACATGCAGGCCGTGGTCGAGAACAACGAGATCACAGCCTATCGCGTGAACGTCAAGATTTCGTTCAAGGTCGAAGAGTAATTACGAATGAGGAATTACGAATTACGAATCAGAGATCACGAATCCCGAATTCGTAATTCGTAATTTCTAATTTTCGGCTCGTCCCACCAACTGCGGCTGCTCCAGCAGGCCGAAGTTCACGTTCAGCTTGGCATCTACGGTCACGGTGCCACCGTCGAACCGGCAGGTCAGCGTCCGGCTGAACGGCGTGCCATAGTAGCGTAGCTGCACCAGGTATGTGTCGGCTGCGGTCCACGCACCCGCGGCCGCAACCGGTACGACCATGCCCCGCAACGCGGGCGCGACCCCGCGCACCCAGTCCCCTTCACCGACCGTTACAGGGTAGGCCTTTGTCGCGTCCTCCAGCGTCAGGACCGGCTGCGGGCCGCTGAAGTCGAACGCCAGCGCGTGCAGCCCATCCGTATTCTCCGGCAGCACATAGCAGCGCCCCGACACCTCCGCGGCCAGCGGCGGCGTGGCCAGACCGGACGGGGCCGCGAGGATCAGTCCGGCCAGGCGCTCGCGCAGTTGCCCTTCAGCTGCAGGGTCGGCCGGCCGCGCCTCATCCTCCGCCGCGGGCAGGATGTGATCCCACACGGCATCGAGGACGGCCTGCATGTTGCCCACCCCCGAGGTCATGGCCATCACCATATCCTGCTCCGGCATGACGATGCAGTATTGGCCGAACGCACCGTCGCCGCGGAACGCATTGTGACGGCAGCGCCAGTACTGGTAGCCGTAGCCCTGTGCCCAGTCGCTCGCCGGATCCTTGCCATTCGGCACCTGGCGGGCCGTCGCCTCGGCCACCCACGCAGCCGGGATGACCTGCCGGTCCTGCCACATGCCGCCTTGCAGGAGGGTCTGGCCGAAGCGGGCGATGTCCTCCGTGCGGAGGAACAGGCCCCAGCCGCCCGTGCAGATGCCATCGGGCGTCATTTCCCACTCCGGCGCGGGGATGCCCAGCGGCTCGAACAGCCGGGGGCGCAGGTAGTCCACGAGACGCTCGCCCGTCAGCCGTTGGATGATGGCCGAGATGACGTTGGACGCCTGGCTGTTGTAGAGGAAATGTGTGCCCGGCTTGTGCTTGACCGGCGCGGCCAGAAAGGCGCGCGTCCAATCGCCTTTGTCCCGGTCGGGCGCCGGCTCGACCGCGTGGCCCGTGGTCATCGTCAGCAGGTCGCGCACGCGCATCGCGGCCAGGTTCTTGCTGACTTTCTTCGGCAGCAGGTCGGGGAAGAACGACACGACCCGATCATCCACGGTCAGCCGGCCCTCGGTCACGGCAAAACCACAGGCCGTTGACGTAAAGCTCTTGGTCAGCGAAAACAACATGTGCGGGATGTCTGCCGCATATGGATGCCACCAGCCCTCGGCCACGACGTGCCCGTGGCGCACCAGCATCAGGCTGTGCAGCTCGAGGTTGTTGCTCGCGATGGTGTCGAGGAACGCGAGGATCGCGGCGGACGGGATTCCCTGCGCCTCCGGCGCAGAGCGGGGCAGTGAATTGTCGGTCATCGATGACCCCCTGTACGGAATGCCAAACTGGTAGGCATCAATTATAGAAGACCTTCGAGGTTTCGGGCAAACCTGCGCTTTGCACAACCTCGAAGGTCTATGCCTTGGACGGAACTCGCGCAGCGGTTCCGTCGTCCTATCGCCAAGTGTGCCAGCCCGGACCGACGTTCTGGCCCGAACGCAACTACGTGGCCGGGCTGCCACCCTATTCCTCTATGTGGAGGCGCAGATGCAACGTCCTGTTGTTCTGAGCGTGCTGGCGTTGACCACCCTGTTGCTGGCAGCGTGCTATCCGCCACCCTACGCACCCGCCACTCCATCGCCAATCGCCCTGGCAACCGCAGCACCGACGCCGGCAGAGGCAGCGGCGGTCGTAGCCGCTGTTCGCGCGGAAACGCAGACCGAACACCTCTCGCCCGATGGCCGCTGGCGCGCCGTGGTCTATACTTATCCCTGTGTAGAGATCGAAGGCGTGCGGCTGGCGTATGATGAGCTGCGGCTGATCAGCGTGGACTCCGGCACAGATCCGCTCATCGCGCACCAGTTGCAGAACTGCGAGGGGCTGGGCGCCTCCGGATTAGCGGGCCAGTTCTGGTCGGCCAACAGCCGCTACTTCTACTATACGGATGCGCGGTATGGCGTGCCTGACGGCGGCTGCAGGCCCTTCACGCCGCCTACGTTCCGCCTGGATCCCGCCATGCTCGCGGCGCAGCCGCTCGGCAGCGGCCCGCGCTCGCCCGACGGGGAGCACCTCGCAACCTGGCAGGAGGGCGCACTGGTCATCTGGGACCTCGAAAGTGGGTCGGCGACCCGTGTCCAACCTTCTGCGGGAGCGGAGACGCCGGTGGCACTGGCATGGTCACCTGACGGGCAGTCGCTGGTCTATCTGCAGACCGAGAACCCCTGCCCGCCCAGCGGCCGTGCGATCATCACGCGAATTAACCTGCCTGGCCTGGAGCAGTCCGTGGTGCTCGATACCGCCGAACTCGATCAGCAGCCGCGCTTCTATCTCGGCCTCGCCTGGGATGCAGCCGACACCCTGCGCCTCGTGGCTGAAGAGGGCGAGGAATGGCGGCTGGACCTGACGACCGGCGCGCTGACGAAGTGACAAGGTGAAGAGGTGAACAGGTGAGCAGGTGATGTGGGAGTCGAGGCTTCAGCCGGTTTGGCCGTGTGTCCGCGTTGACCACGTAACCGGCTGAAGCCTCGACTCCAGTTGCACCTGTTCATGGTCCCGATGTCGCTCGCATCTGAGGATGCAAACTCCTCTCCTGCTCCCCTGTTCACCTCTTCACCTGTTCACCTCTTCACCTGTTCACCCGTTCACCCGTTCACTTGTTCACCGTGCACCCCAGCCAATTGGACACGAACGGCATTGTCTCCTAAAATAAACGTTTGGGCCTGCTAGATGGCCCGTGACGGACGACGACGTCTGTGTGCTATTCTGTGGAGGAAGTGAGTGAAAAGTTTAGGAGTCATCGCTGTTTATCCGACCCCTGATCCCAAGATCGCCCGCCTGACCGAGCTGGCCTACAATCTGTGGTGGAGCTGGAACCCGGCAGCCCAGGCGTTGTACGAGGAAATCGACCCCGAACTGTGGAAGCGCGTCAACCATAACCCCGTTAAGTTCCTGCGCCTGGTCAGCCAGCGAAGGCTCGACCGGGCTGCGGCCGATTCGGCGTACCTGGCCCGCTACCGCGCGGTCATGGACGCGTTCGACGATTATATGTTCCCGCCCAATGGCACCACCTGGTATGCCCGCAACCATCCCGACCTCGGGGACCGGCTCATCGCCTACTTCTCCGCGGAGTTCGGGCTGCACGAGTCGCTGCCCATCTACTCCGGCGGCCTGGGCATCCTTGCGGGCGACCACTGCAAGGCCGCCAGCGACCTGGGCCTGCCGTTTGTCGCGGTGGGCTTTCTTTACCCGCAGGGCTATTTCACCCAGCACATCGACGCAGACGGCCGCCAACAGGCCCTCTACGAGAAGCTCGACTTTGCGGAGGTGCCTGCCAAGCCGGCGCGCGACGCCAACGGCGAGCAGATCATCATCGACGTAGACCTGCCGGGCCGCAAGGCCTACGCGAAGGTCTGGACCATCCAGGTCGGCCGCGTGCCCATCTACCTGATGGACACCGATGTCGAGCAGAATGCGCCGGCCGACCGGGAGCTGTCCGCCCGGCTGTACGGCGGCGACCAGCAGGTGCGCATCTCGCAGGAGGTCGTCCTGGGCATCGGTGGGGTGCGCGCGCTGCGCGCCCTGGGCCGCCACCCGCGCGTGTGGCATCTCAACGAAGGCCACGCCGCCTTCCTGCAGTTGGAGCGCATCCGCGAGTTCGTGCAGGAGCAGAAGCTGTCATTCGATGCGGCGCTGTGGGCTGCGCGGGCGGATTCGTTGTTCACCACGCACACGCCCGTGCCCGCAGGCAACGACGCGTTCTCGTTCGACCTCATGGACCGCTTCTTCGGCGGGTTCTGGGGGCAGATGGGGCTGGACCGCGACCGGTTCCTCGAACTGGGCCGCCACGAATATGCCTGGGGGCCGCAGTTCAGCATGACCGTGCTGCCCCTGCACACCACTGGCCTGGCGAACGGCGTCAGCCGCCTGCACGGAGAAGTCTCCCGCAAGATGTGGCAGGGCCTGTGGCCGGATACGCCTGCACCGGAAGTGCCCATCGACCACGTCACCAACGGCGTGCATACCGATACCTGGGTCCACCCGGGCATGGCCGCCCTGTTCGACCTGTATCTCGGGCCGCGCTGGCGCGATGCAGTGGACCAGCGCGGGACTTGGGCCGGCATCAGCGACATTCCCGATGCGGACCTCTGGGCGCACCACAACCGGGCCAAGGCACAGATGCTGGCGCTCGTACGCGAGCGGCTGGCGGTCCAGTTGATGGAAGTGCACGCGGCCCCGGCGGAAGTCAACGCGGCCGCGCGCGCGCTCGACCCGCGCGCCCTGACCATCGGCTTCGCTCGCCGGTTTGCCACGTACAAGCGGGCCACGCTGCTCTTCCAGGATCAGGAACGGCTCAAGCGGCTGCTCAACCATCCCGACCGGCCCGTGCAGCTGATCTTCTCGGGCAAGGCACATCCCGCGGATGAGCCGGGCAAGGCCTTCATCCAGGCTATCTACCAGATGAGCCGCAAGCCGGGCTTTGCAGGCAAGATTGTGTTCGTGGAAGACTACGACGCCAATATCGCGCGCCACCTGGTTTCGGGCGTGGATGTGTGGCTCAACAACCCCCGGCGCCCCCTGGAAGCCAGCGGCACGAGCGGCCAGAAGGCCGGGTTGAACGGCATCCCGAACTTCAGCGTGCTCGACGGCTGGTGGAGCGAGGGCTATGATGGCACGAACGGCTGGGCCATCGGCGCGGAGCGACACTATCCCAGCGAGGCTGCACAGGACGAGGCCGACGTGCTCTCCCTGTACGCAATCCTCGAGGACGAGATTGTGCCGCTGTACTACGAGCGCGACGAGAACGGCATTCCCCGCGGTTGGATGGCGAAGATGCGGGCCTCTATCCAGACCGTCGCGCCGGATTACAGCCTGGATCGGATGCTTAAGGACTATGTGAATAAGTTCTACATGCCGGCGGGCTATCTCGGCACGGTCGTCCATGCGAATAAGTATGCCGGTGTGCACGACCTGACCGAGTGGGAACAGCGGGTGCGCGCCGGCTGGCAGGAGGTCAGCGTGACCGCCTCCGGCCCGGAGCGCGGGGAGATGACCGTGACGCGGCCGCTGCACGTGCGGGCGACCGTCCACCCGGGCCCACTGGCGCCGGATGACCTGGCGGTCGAGCTGGTTTACGGCCACGAGCAGGACGGCCAGATGGTCGACGCGACCGCGCTGGCAATGGAGCAGGTGGATGACCCGGGGGCTGCCCCCGGCACGCTCACCTATGAAGCTGAGTTCCACACGGCGGAGAGCGGCAAGTTCACCTATGGCGTGCGGGTGCGCCCCAACCATGGCAACCTGCCCAATCCGTTCGTCCTGGGTCTCGTCCGCTGGGCGTAGACGGGTTACTGGTTTTGAGGTTACAGGTTACAGGTTTGCCCGTCAGTTACCTTGCTCGCCACAACAAACCTGCAACCTGTAACTTGTAAACCTGTAACTTGAAACTTACCGTGATTGCTAATTTGCCAGCATCTGGCTGTGCCAAAGTGCAATCAGTGA
>CAZTMA010000026.1:1252-44288 GCA_964614645.1 uncultured Anaerolineales bacterium | reverse complement strand
AGGGCGTCGGCGCACTGATGGACACTTGTGTCGAGCAGGGCCGCAAGACCCGCAATGGTTTGGAAGTCGGCATCTGTGGCGAGCACGGCGGCGACCCCGAGTCGATCGAGTGGTGCCACCTGATCGGCAACAACTACGTGAGCTGCTCCCCGTTCCGTGTGCCGGTGGCCCGCCTGGCCGCCGCGCAGTCGGCCGTGAAGCACTGGGGCAAATAACGTCCGGACCCCATAGCAGGCTAGATCGGTAATAAACAGGCCAGGCTTATGTGAAAGCCTGGCCTGTTGTTTGTGCACGATAGGCTTATCTGTACGCTTCGTCGTGGCTGCCGATGTCGAGCAGGATGACCTGCCTCTCAGTTAAGATGATCGTCAGGGTGATTCGATAGCTCTCGGTGATACGGACGGCTTGACTCCCCTTTAGCTTTCCACTCAACGGGTGATAAGCCAGGTGCGGTGCAAAAGGATCTTCCTTGAGATCATCGATGATCTCTGCATAACGTCGTCGTAGATCTGGATGTTTCTTCAGAAACTTGCGCGAGCGACGCAAGAAGTATTCAGTCGTTACGATTGTGAACACTACTCGCTTTCCTCTTCATCCAAGGCTCGCAGCAGTTCCTCAGCAGATGCAAAATGTCGCACGCGCCCGGCCTTATAGTCTTCCAGTGATGCGAGCACACGCGCTTCGTAGGCTTCTTCCTGAGCGTCGAGCAGTTCCTGATACCGCTCCTGAGACAACACCACATACTGGGGCCTGTTGTTGCGGATCACATAGACCGCACCCTTTGCCAGTAACTCGTCTACGGCTCCGATGCCGCGCCGCTTAATTTCCTGTGCTGGAATGGTATTCATACTGGTACCTCTGTTGATACTGAAGTCAGTATGTGTTATAGTACCAAAGAACAATCTTTCGGTCAAGCGGAAGGAGCCGTCATGCCCCAAACATTCCTGACCGCCGAGTGGCGGCACCTGCTGATGCTGAACTATGAAACGCCGCGTGACTTGCTGCTGCCCTATCTGCCTGCCGGCGTCGAGCTGGACCTGTACGAGGATCGCGCGCTGGTCAGCCTCGTCGGGTTTCGCTTTCTCAACACACGCGTCCTGGGCCGTCTGCCGGTTCCCTTCCACCGCAACTTCGACGAACTCAACCTGCGCTTCTATGTGGTGCGGCACATGCTGGACGGCGAGGTGCGCCGCGGCGTCTGCTTCATCCGCGAGTTCGTCCCGCGGGCGGCCATTGCCTTCGTCGCGCGCACCCTCTACGAGGAGCCTTACAGCGCAGTCCCGATGCGCCATACGCTGGCGCTCGATGCGATGCCGCCGCGCGTAGCGTACGGGGTGAAAATGGGCGGGCACTGGCACACGATGTACGGTCAGCCGGTCGGTGCGCCGGTCCTGGCAACCGATGATCCAGCCATCACCTTTATCACCGAGCATTACTGGGGCTACACCAAACGGAGTTCCGGCCAGACATCCGAGTACCAGGTCGTCCACCCGGTCTGGCAGGCCCGCCGGGTCGTGGATGGGGGCTTCGACGGAGATGCACGCGCGCTGTACGGCCCGCAGTGGGCAGAGGTGCTACGTGCGCGGCCTCATTCCGCCTTCCTGGCGGATGGCTCAGCCGTATCCGTCCTCTCCGGCGAGCCGCTGCCAGAACGGCTGGATTGAAGCAAGGAATACACGGAAGTATCTGGGTTAGTTCTTTCCGTGTACTCCGCGTGTTCCGTGGTTATGTCACCGTTCTGAGCCAGAACTCGCTGAAGCGCGCGCCGTCCACGCGGGTGACCACCCGGACCGGCTGCCCGGCCGGGTCTACCCGCTCGTGCAGCCAGCCATCCTCGATGCTCAACCGCACCGGGACCTCGCTGATCTCCACACCCTCGCGCCAGCCGAGCGCAATGGCGCATGCCAGGGGGTCATGCTGCCAGTTGATGATATCCGCGGGCAGGGCGGGGCATGTCCTGCCGTAGACCGTCTCGTTGTCATACTCGACCGCGAACGCCTCCGCCTGCCGCGCGATGAGCTGTGCCAGCGGCCCGGCCCGCCGGAGCACCAGCAGGTGTGCGCGCCGGAACGCGGTTTCGACGGTCATGGACAGCGGAATCAGGGTCGGCTGCGAGTTCTCGATGACGGTCTTGGCCGAGTTGACGTCCGCCTGGATGTTCCAGTCCATGTCGTTGCCCCACGGCGGATAACCGGGCCGCACCGGATAGATATAGCCGCCCATCAGATAGAGGTGTGCGCGGCGCAGGATGCCGGGTGAGCGGCGTTCCAGCAGCGCGAGGTTCGTGTACGCGCCGATGCCCACGATCAATGCGCCCTTCTCGATGCTGCGTTCGAGCAAATCCAGGGCGTCGTCGAGCGGCCCGGGCGCGGGCCTGACCGGCTCCGGCCAGTACGCGGCCTCATCGGGCAACCCCGGCCTGCCCCGATAATAGTCCAGCGAGACGTCCGCGCCCGCGGCGATCGGCACATCTGCGCGGCCGGCTAACTCCAGCGCGTAACGCGTATACCCCGCACGGCGGCCGTCGTTCTCAGTGTTCGTCGTAACGGCGACGAGGTCTGCGCCGGGCCAGCTGAGCACCAGCGCCAGCGCGCACAGGTCGTCGATGTCGCCGCCGAGGTCGGTGTCGAGGTGGATTTTGGGCATGAGGCTATCTCCCGTCAGAATGTGACCGTGGCGCGCTGCTGGAGCGCCTGCAATGCCACCAGCGCCGCAGGGCCGGACTCGACCGGCACGAAGATGTGGTCGTGATACGCGCCGGCCACGACGTTGCAGCTGATGCCCAGCTCAGCCAGCGCGGCCGCAAACGTCGCAGTCAGGCCCACCGCCTGCAGGTCGGAGTGGACGGTGAGCGTGATCCACGCAGCCCGGAACAGGACCGGCCAACCGAGACGCTGCGCCTCAGCTTCCTCCAGGATGACGGTCAATCCCTCAGCCTCGCAAAAGGTCGCCAGGCAGGAGACGCGGGTCAGATCGGTCGCGGGTGAAACGGACGCGTAGACGTACACGCTGTCGTGCAACACCGGCTCCATGGAGCGTAGCAGTTCGGCCAGAGCGGTCGCATCGTGTGACATGTGCGGTCAGGCCACGGGCGCGATCCAGCCCGCTATCATCACGAAGTGACTGAAGGCGCCCAGTATGACGAAGATGTGCCACACCTCGTGAAACCCCAAGACGCCCGGCCATGGGTTCGGCCTCTTGAGGATGTAGATGACCGCGCCGGCAGTGAAAAACAGCCCGCCGAGCAGCAGCCAGACCAGCGCGGCCGGCGGCAGCGAGGTGATGATCTCACGTGCCGCGATGACCGACAGCCAGCCCATGAACAGATACACGCCGGCTGTCAGCCAGCGCGGCGCGCGAATCACAAACAGCTTGACGGCGACCCCGATGACGGCCAGCGACCAGATGACGGCGACCATGCCCCAGCGCCAGAACCCGTCGAAGTAGTGCAGGCAGACCGGAGTATAAGTCCCCGCAATCAGAAGATAGATGGCCGAGTGATCGAGCTTGCGCAGGAAAAGCAAGACACCAGGCCGCGCGTTGACCATGTGATAGCTAGCGCTGGCAGCAAACATCAGGATCAGGGTGACGCCGTAGACGACCAGCGCGGCCAGGATCAGCGGGTTGCCGTCCCGCGCGAGATAGATCAGCAGGGCCAGGCCCGCCACGGCCGCCAGGGCCGCGAAGCCGTGCGTCAGTCCGTTGACCGGCTCACGTAGTTTCCGCAACATCGTTCCTCCGAAAGACCTCAGCCGATGGGACAGCTGCCGAGGGAACATCGGCCAGATAGACGCCGTCGGCCCGCAGTTGAGTCTGAAGGGCCGCGAGATCCACCTGCGCCAGCGATTGCCTGCTGCCCAGCGCCAGAGCAGCCGCGGTCCCAACGCCCTGCCCCATGACCATGCAGTGCGTCTGCACCCGCACGGAAGAGTGAGCTTCGTGCGTGGAAGAGGCGCACCGGCCGACGACGCCCAGGTTGGGCGCCTGCGCGTTCAGGCACATGCCTAAGGGAATATGGTAGCTCGTGCCTGCGGCCAGCCGGTTGTGCGCGCCTGCGTCCGTAAACGTCGTGTAGCCGCTGCCCTTCGGGTCGTGGATATCCACCATCCAGACGCCGTGTCCGATGGCATCGGGCTGCTTGACCGCACCGAGGACCATATCTGCGGTCAGGGTGTTCAGCCCGCAGACGCGCCGTGACTCCCGCACGCCGAGCGCAAACGCAGTCTGGTCGATCTGCGCTGCCGCCATGCCGGGCATGTTAACGCGGAAGAACTCGAGATACTGGACGACATACTCGTGCGCCGTGGCATTGAGCCGGGACAACTCCGCCTCGTCCAACGGATTGCCTGCCACCGGGCAGACGTTCCAGGGCATCTGGTTCGGCGCGCCCCAATACGTGAACGAGCCGCGCATATTGCCCTCGTTGAACGGGGCCATCCGGCCCTGCTGCCGTAGCTCGATCATGCGGTCGATCACCGCGTTGACCTGCTCATGCGGGATGGCGCGGACGACCGGCTCATCGATCCCCTTCAGCGTGAAAATGAGCGTCATGCCCTGCACCAGCCCGTCGGCGGGCCGGCCATACTCGAAGGGCACGCCCGCCTTCGCAGCCACGTCCCCATCGCCGGTCGCGTCGATGACAATCTGCGCCAGCAACGCGCGGCGGCCCTGCTTCGTGTCGGCCAGCATCCCGCGGATGCGCCCATCCTCGAGGATCGGCTCGCCTGCGACCAGGTGGCAGAGCGTCTGCACCCCCGCCTCGTCCAGCATCCGCTGCCAGACGATGCGCATGCCCTCGGGTTCGAACCAGTGGGTCTCGTGCGCGCGGGGATATTGCCGGTCCTGGCGAATCCAGCCGTGCTGCGCCGCGCGCTGCGCGGATTCCTCTACGAGGCCATAGATGACCATCTTCTCGCGGTCGCTGCGGTGCCATCCGTTGACGAGCGCGTTGGTGGCCATGCCGCCGATCGTCGGCCACCGCTCCACGAGCGTGACACGGCAGCCGTGCCGTGCCGCGCTGACCGCGGCCGCGATGCCCGCGCAGCCTCCTCCGCAAACCAGCACGTCCGTCTCGGCCAGCACCGGCACCCGCTGGCTGGGTATCAGAATATCCATCATTCGCAGTTCCTCATTCCCAATTCTTGGATCCCCCTGCTTTGGCCGGTCTCCGATCGGGCAGCAGCCTACACATGCGGGAAGTCGGGATTGTGCGCGACCTCCCAAACGAACCCGTCGGGATCGGTGAAGTAGCCGGAGTAGCCGCCCCAAAAGACATGCTGGCCGGGCTTGATCACCGTGCCGCCGCAAGAGGCGACGTGCGCCAGCAGCGCGTCCACCGCTTCCGGCGACGAGACGTTGTGCGCCAGGGTGAAGCTGCGGAAACCTGACCCTTCCGCCGGGACTCCGGCATCCGCCGCGAGTTCCTCGCGGGGAAACAACGACAGCCAGACCTTGCCCAGCTCGAAGAAAGTGACGCCCGGCGATGACTCGATTTTGAGCAGGCCGAGACATTCCTCGTAGAATCTCGTCGCCCGCGCCAGGTCGGTGACGCCGAGCGTAATCAGGCTGATGCGTGGTTCCATGAAGCACCTCCACGTGATGCGGTATAATCCGCAGTATAACCAGTTCAGGGAGAAAGGAGAAGGAGCGCAGATGACAGAGACGCTCACCGTGGAAGGGCTGCTGGCCGGTTATGGGGATGATGTGCAGGTGCTTGCGCTGCGTGCACGCGCGCTGATCCTGGATGTGTTCCCCACGGCGGTCGAGATGGTGGACGGCCCGGCCTGCCTGATTGGCTACGGCACGGATCGGACGTACCGGGGGTTGGTGTGCGGGCTGGCCCTACAGCAGGGTTACGTCAACCTGATGTTTGAGCGCGGCGCGGAGCTGCCCGATCAGGCGGGCCTGCTAGCGGGGACGGGCAAGCGCGCCCGCCACGTCAAGCTGCGACAGATGGAAGACGTGGAGGATCCCGCGCTGCGCGACCTGCTGGACGCCGTGCTGGCGCTGCACCGGCACAGCCCGCGCTGACCTCTGTCGGTTCGATGGGTCAGCGTGACTCATGCCATCGGTTCACCGGGCACTGCGGGGACAGGTTCCACGGTTGACGGCTGCCGCGAGGCCACCCAGCGCAGATACCCCACGAGCAGCACGCCGGCCAGCAGCGCGGCCAGGGCGCCAGCCAGATAGAGTGTGCCGAAGCCGCTGGTCTTGATCAGCATTCCACCTCCGATCCCGGACGCGGAAAAACCCAGGGCCAAGCCGATCACGGCCACGCCCTGGCTCGTGGTGCGCCAACGCGGGATCACGATTTCCTGCCCAAACATATCGCGCGCTGTGCTGCTCACGGTGATCATGGCCACGACCCCCACATAGGCCACCGCTACGACGGATACCAGAGGAATCGCGGCCAGCGGGAGCAGCAGTAGGCCTGCGCCGAGGAATGCAGCAGCGAGGGCATAGCCGGTGCCCCAACGCGCCACCAACAGCGGAATGACCAAGGCCGCTCCGATGGGGAGAAGCTGAGCCAGGCCCATGATCGTGCCGATCGCCGCCGGAGGTACGTGTAACCCCGTGTCCAGGAAGACGGTGAAGAAATTGCGCAGCGCCCCCTCACCAATGGCCCCCAGAAATGCAACGAGGCCAAAGAAAGCCAGCAGGGCCAGCGGCGCGCGGGCAGTGCGGTCTTGTGGGATCACCTGTCGGGTTACATGTGCAGGCTCGGCCCTGGCCAGGACCAGGATAGCCGTTAAGTAAAGGGCCGGGGCGAGCCAGAATGCCAGGCGATACGGTTCGGGCCGGTCGAGGCTGAGGCGGAGCCCGGCGGCCAGCAGCCCCGGCAGCACACCGCCGATCAAGCTGCCGACAAGGCTCATGGTCGGAAAGGTAGCCGATACGGCAGCAAAAGCATAGCGCCGCTCATGCGCCTGCGTTACGGCCATCACATAGGGGGGAATGTTGACGGTCACCAAGGCAGCCCCCGTCCAGACGACCACCTGGCTGACCATCAGCCAGGCCCGCCATTGCGGTTCCGGCCAGGTTTCAGCCAGAAGCAGGATGGACAAACCCAGCCCAAGTAGGGCATAACCCAGCAGCACGCCATTGCGCAGCCCAATGCGGTTGCTCAGCAGACCGGCCGGCAGTGCAGCCACGGCCCAGACAACCTGCCCGAGGCCCACCATCAAGCCAATGAACTGCACATCAAAGCCCAGGCGCAGCAGGTACAAGTTCTGCAGCACGGCCGACAATCCGAAGGTCGCCATCACGCCCAAGGACATGGCCAGCAAAAAACGCCGCAAGCTTGGGCTGAAGGCAAGCACGGCCTGCAGGTACACCCCGATCACGCCATCCTGCGTCTGACCGGTCGCGTTTCGCTGTTTGTCATGTTGCGAGGCCATGTTCCTTCTCCTGTTGAACAATAACTCCACTAAACGTACACAAGCCACACCTATGTTATGATGTAGCAGATGTTCCCATTTCGGGGGATTCGAATCGCACGATGCGCTGAGGAAGACGAAGGGAAGGGGGGATCGTGTACATTGGGGGAACGTCAACCATGCATGCACTCGACCAGCCCACGCTCCACCGCGCAGCCGCGGAACTCGCGGCGCGGGACGCGCGACTCGCTGCCATCCTCGATGCGCACGGGCCGCCGCCCCTATGGGCACGCGAGCCCGGCTTCCCCACTCTCCTGCACATCATCCTTGAACAGCAGGTGTCGCTGGCCTCCGCGCGGGCCGCATTCGACAAGCTCCTGGCGGTCGCCGCGCCGCTGACGCCGGAGCGGTTCCTCCAACTTGACGATGTGACCCTGAAAGCAGTGGGGTTCAGCCGGCAAAAGGCGCGCTACGGCCACGAGCTGGCCGCCGCGCTCGTGTCGGGCAGCCTTGACCTGGATAAGATCGTGGATATGGAGGATGATGCGGCCCGCGCCGCGCTGATGCGCGTGGTGGGCATCGGCCGCTGGACCGCGGACATCTACCTGTTGATGGCGCTGCTGAGGCCCGACATCTGGCCGGCGGGCGATCTCGCGCTGACCGTCGCCGCAGTGGAGACACTGGGATTGCCCGCCGCGCCGACGCAGGCAGAACTCGCAGAGCTGGCCGCGGCGTGGCAGCCTTGGCGCGCGGTGGCCGCGCGGATGCTCTGGCATGCGTATCTGAAGAAGCGGGGGAAGTGAACGCCCGCGGGCGCCGGGTAAGGGTCAGCAGGATCCTTCAGTGCTTGCCATGATACGGACAGCGGTCCTTCATCGTGCAGTAGTCGCAGTGGGTGGCATCGGGCTCGCCCATGGGGTGCGGCCCGATGCCAGCCATCAACGAGAGGGACTTGACCGGCGCCATGAGAAGCGACTCGGTCAGCGATACGCCGATCTGGGCCGTGTCCAGGAGGTCGAAGATCACCGCCTGATCCTTGATGGACCACTCCGATTCGCCGGGCGACAGATAAGTGCTGACGTGCAGGCCTTGTGCCGTCGTCTCATCCGCCAGCCATTGGTAGAAAAGCCGGCTTAGCTTTCCCACAGCCAAGGTGCCGAGCTGGTCCAGCAGCATGCTGCGCAACGCCTCACCGTTATCCCGGTGCTCGTGGATGCGGTCGCTGAGGCGCGGCCCGATCGTGCACACGCCGATCGCCAGCCTCTCGGCGCCGCCCATGACCGTGGTCACCGGCCCGTTGCCGATGCGCGTGCCGCCTGCGAGGATCGCTTTCTCGTGCCGCATTTCCTGCACCGGAAAAGTATCCCATGCGACCGCCGGCTCTGAAAGCTCGATCGCCTCGCGGAAAGTCGCGTCGAATACTTCGGGCATCCCCGGCCGGCGCAGCATGCGGGCATAGGCCTGCCCAAATTCCTCCATAAACTCGGCCTGGTCCAGCTCGACCCGCCAATCACGACGAATATGCATATACTTCCCTCATGATCGTCCACTCTCGATGTGTAGAACGCAAGGTCAGAAGAAATATCCTCTGGCGTTCTGCGCACGCTTGCGCGTGCCGGCCGTCAGTCTGGCACCCTGTCCACAAAGTACAGCGGGGCGCGGCGCAGCGCGGCCTCTGCCGCATCCCACAGCGCGACCGCCTCGATGAGGTGGCAGTGAGCAGCCAGCACCGACCCCTCCCTGAGATGTGGCTCTCGCAGGACCTCCGCGACCCGGTCATACCGCTGCTCCCACCCCTCGAACCCGTGCCGCCGGTAGGTCTTCTCGATGACCGCGCCATCCCACAGGATCAGCCGGTAGGTCAACGGCTCCCTGAATAGATAGTGCGGCTCAACCAACTCCTCGACACCGTGCATGGAGGTGTTGGGCCGCAGCCCGCAACCGAGCATAAGAATCTGCCCGCCCGCGTCGCGGAGGCGGCGGAAGGGCGAGTGCGGGCCGACGGGCGTGCTGTCCTCCAGGTGGGCGCCGAGGAAGTGCTCCGCCTGTGGACCGACCGCGCAGACCGAATGCGTCGGGTGCACGCTGCGGAGCGTGCCCGGCCGCAGCCTGAAATGCTCGGGGATCAACCCCACGTTGGACGGTGTGCCGCGCACGTCGAAGACCGGATGGCTGCTCCTGACGCGCTCATACGTCAGCGCTGGCATCAACAGGGTGCCTTCGTCGCCCAGCGCAGCGAGCAGCCCCCGGACGACCGTCTCCGCGCCGCCCGGCACACGGCCGAGCGCGCGCATCGACGAGTGCACCAGCAGGCTCCCGCCCGGTCGCACGCCGAGGTCGCGCAGCGCGGCGCTCAGGTCTGAGATGTAAGTGTCCATCATCGCGTCCCTGGGTGGCTCACGCAAAGGCGCAGAGGCGCATCTTCAATCTTCAATCCCAAAGTACTCGCGATACCGCGCATACAGCCCGTGTGCCTGCTGATAGGCGGAGTTCGGGCTCATGAAATGCGAGAACTCGAACGTGATAGCCTTCTCGACACCTACCTGCTGCGCCGCGGCGAGCTTAAGCAGCAGCTTCTCCCACTTGATCGGCGGGAACCGGATCGGCATGTCGCGGTCGAACGTCTCGCTGTTCGTCCAGCAGCGCAGCCCGTGGCGGTCGGCCAGCGCCTTGTTGACCGCCAGATAATCAGGCAACTCGTGGAAGTCCACGTGGCCGTCCTGGAACGCGACGATATCTACCGCACCGCTGATGCCCGCCATAATCTCACCCCATTCCTCTTCGTGCTGCGCCACCGTCAGCGTGTCGGCGTGCGCGGCCGGGTCCAGCCCCGCGGCCTTGATGCCCTGCATCCACGGCGAGATGAGCACAGGCAGGTCGCCGGAGATGGCCTTGCAGTGGCGGCCCATCGTGGCGTAGATTTCGATGATGCCCTTGATGCGGCGGCTGACCTCCTGGGTGAGATACCAGCCCCGGAACGCGGGATGGCTGCCGTAGCGTGCCCATACTTCGTCCGCCACGCCGCGATTCAGGTCCAGCTCGGTCTGCCATTCGCCGGCATACCAGTAGCGGCCCGAATCGTACGTGCCGAAGTAGAAGCCCATGTCGTACTTCTGCGCGAGATCGAGGAACAGGGCGACCAGGTCCACCGGCGGGCGGTGACAGCCTTCGCGTGCAATCAGAAATTCGGAAGGATAGGTCAACCAGCGCTTCAGGCCCGAGCGGATGAGGATCACGGTGTCGATGCCAATGGCGCGCATGGCGGCAAAGTCAGCATCCCATTCGGCTGGGCCCCAGTTCTGATGGGGGATATCGTAGGATATTTCGTCCAGAAAGGTGCCGGTGAGCGGAATCGCAGCGGGCGCAGCAAGGGCATAGGTCATGGCGTTGCTCCTGTTGGCGGCGCCACTGACAAAGGGCACGACTTAGAGTGCCTAACAAAACGCGCTATCGCAGGGGCGAGGTGACCTCGCCCCTGCAGTTTTGATAGACACTCTTAACCCTCTGCGCTCTGACAGTCGAGGCGGCAGGCCCGCTCCAGGTCCAGCAGATACGGCTCCGGCGTCCTGCCGATGATGCGATACCTGGGCGGAATCTGCTTGCAGAAGATGCGCCCCCGGACGAGCAGACTCGCACCGTCGTTTTCCTCGATGAACAGGTCGCGCAGGGAACCTCTGGGTGGCGCCAGGATGATTGTGGCGCCATCGTACAGCAAGAGCCGGTGGACGGCAAATGCCTGCTCATGGGGAAATACGTACACGCCTTCGATGTCGATGATCTGGCCCTCATGCGCATCCAAGCATGCCCGCGCCGTGCAGACGAGGTACTCTGCCGGCCTATCGCGCTGCGTCATGCTGCCCACACTCTCAGTCATCGGTGAAGAACTTGTTCAGAATCCAGCCGCTCTGACCGGCACGCGCACCCGATTTGACCTCGACCTTCATCCAGTTCTGGCCCTTGCGGATGATCGTGACCTTGTCGCCCTTGCTGAGCGTCTTGGTGCCTGTCGGCGTGGCCGGGTCCGCCTCGATGTGTATGTTGTCCGCGTTGACGCTGCCGTTCAGCGATTCCGGGTGCTGTATCACCATCGTCGTGGATTTGGCATCCAGCGCACCGGTGTTCGAGGGCGCTTCGGCCCACGACTGGCCCTTCGACTCGGGCCCATACATGTCGAAGTAATACTTCTTGCCCGAGCTGGCATAATCTTCGAGGGTGATGTAGTCATGGCCGGAGGCCATCAGGTTGAAGCCGAAGTGGAAGTTGTAGCCGGTCTGGCTCGCGCCGGGCATGTCACGCTCGCTGCCGATGGTGATGCCCTGCCCGACCTTCGGCACGGCATACTTGTTGATGCCGTACTTCTGGCTGAGCACGCGCTTCTTCTCCGTGTCCAGCGCATCCCATTCTTTTAGTGCATCCTCACGCGTGAGCGTCTTCTTGAACTCACGCTCGAAGATACGGATGTAGATCTCGCCGGACATCTGCTCGGTCGTGGAGACGATCCCGCCAGGCGCGTTGTCGTCCGCCTTATAGGTGGATGGCTTGGTGTACTCCTCGGTCGTGCCGCGCTTGGTGACGCCAACGAAGGACTCGTACCCGGTCGTCTCGGAGCCCAGGATTTCCTGGCAGGCCGTGCCGCAGTCGTCGGTCAGCTCGACCTCACTGCTCGTCACACGATCCAGGATGCGGAACTTCTTGAGCGTCACCGCTGCACCCCCCGCGGGCGGCGTCACCGAGATGTCCTTGCCGGCAAGCTCCTCGATTTTGACCTTAGATTTCAGCGTGTCCAGCACACTATTGGAGTTGGTGATGTTGCTGCTCTGTGCCCAGGCCTCCTGCGTGTGGTCCTTCACCGCCATCTTACCGTCATCTGAGAGGAGGTCATAGGGCATCGCGCTATAGGTGGCATACAACTGCACGGAATTCTGCGAAGGACCTGCCGACGCCTCCGGTGGGGGGAGGATGTCCCAGGCCGGTTCGCCGCGCATTACGCGGTCCGCCACCCGGTCGGCATTTCGCTCGTATGCATCACCCACGCGCCCCACACCACCGGGCAAATGCACGCCTGTCTGCTGCTGGATGACATGAGCCGCCTCATGTGCAGCGAGGCGCAGGTCAGGCGTGCTGCGAAAGGCAAGGTTGGTCCCCGTGGCATAGGCCTCCGCGCCGATGCTGCTGGCGGTCCCGCCGGCTGCGCCGCCGATATAGGCGCGGACGCCGGTCAGGTCGTGCGCGGGGCCGAAGGAACGCTGAATCTGCGCAAAGTGCGGGAGCGGGCTCGCCGGTCCCGCCACGCCTGCCTGTGCAGCCCGGTAGATGTCCTCGGACCGGAGCCTGGTAGAGAGCGGGAGGCGATCCGACGCCTGACACTGCACTGCCGGCTGAGGACTGTTCTGCAGTAAGGATGGCCCGGCAGCCAGGCTCTCACGCGGCCGCAGAATACCTGCCCATCTTGCGCCCTCCGCCTGTGCAGAAGGGTGTTGTCTGTCCGCGAACGTCCTCATGACGATCCCTCACAGCGGCACCGATGGCTGAATTGCTGGGATACCGGCGCGCACAGGCGATATTATCACTTGCAAGATACTTGTGTCAAACTTGCTCAAGGCTCTAGGGTTGCCTGCAACTCCCGCCGCGCGATCTGCGTAGTGTATACGATGGGAATACCCTTCGAAAGGATCTATCATGGACAACAGCATGACTTCCACCACCTTTGAACTTCCCGGCTACCGCGTCACCCGCAATCTCGGCGTCGTGCGCGGGGTCACCGTCCGTTCGCGCGGGCTGGTCGGCCAGTTCGCGGCGAGCCTGCGCACGATCGGCGGCGGCAAAATCTACGAATACGTGAGCCTGTGCGAAGAAACCCGCGAAGAGGCGTTCGACCTCATGGTGAAGCATGCCGAGCAGCTGGGCGCAAACGCCATCATCGGCGTGCGCTACGACGCGACCGAACTCGCCGAGAACATGACCGAGGTCCTGGCCTATGGGACCGCGGTCCGGGTGGAACAGGTCTAATCCGATGCATGAGCCAAGCGTTGTGATCGATCCCGACGAAGTCCGGGCAGAGATTGCCCGTTACTATGATGCAGACGCGCAGCATGAATGGGAGCGCGCGATCCGGCACCCGACGGAGTTTGCGGTCACGCGCCGCGCGCTGGCCCAACACCTGCCGCCACCGCCTGCGCGCGTGCTCGACTGCGGCGGCGGGCCGGGACGCTATGCCATCGAGCTGGCACAACAGGGCTATGAAGTGACCCTGTTCGACCTGTCGCCCGGCAACCTGGCGTTGGCGCGCGAGCATGCCGCTGAGGCCGGCGTGACGCTGGCCACGTTCGAGCAGGGCACGGCCACCGACCTCTCGCGCTTCGCAGATGACAGCTTCGATGCCGTCCTGCTGATGGGACCGCTGTATCACCTCCTGACCGAGGCGGAACGCCGGCAGGCGGTCGCAGAGGCGCGCCGCGTGCTGAAAGCGGGCGGGCCGCTCTTCGCTGCATTTATCGCGCGCTACGCTGCGCACAGCGACGCAGCCACGAAGTTCCTCCTGGAGCCGGTCGAGCGGCCGGGGCTATACGAACGCGTCGAGCAGATGGGGATACTCCCGCCCGGTGAAAACGAGGGGTTCGCCGCCTATTTCGCCCGCGCAGAGGAAGCCACCGGGCTCTGCTGGGACGCAGGGCTGGAGGTGCGCGCTCTGCTCAACGTGGAAGGCATCGTTGCTGGGAAGGAGCATTATGGCCTGAACCAGTTGACCGGCGCGGCCTGGGCCTGGTGGGAGGAACTAAACTGGCGGCTGGCCGCAGAGCCTTCCCTGCTGGCCGCAGCACAGCATTACCTGGTCGTTTCGTTCAAACCGAGGTGGCGCAGGCTGCTGGCGGACATCGTCCGGCAATGCCGCGCGGCGGGCATTCGCGTGCGCGCAGTCGGCGGAACCGCGCTCGCGCTCCACGGGCTGCCCATCCCGGTCAAGGATATCGACCTCGACCTTGATACCGAAGGCGTCTTCCGGTTCGGGGAGTTGTTTGCTGACCACGCGGTACAGCCCGTAGGCCGCGCGGAGGGTGCGCAGTACCGGTCGCACTTCGGCCGCTTCGACTTTGACGGTTTGATCGTGGAGGTGATGAGCGACCTGGAGTGGCGCGAGGGCAACGCGTGGCGGCCGATCGTGAACGTGACCGAAACGGATATCGAACTGGAAGGCATACCGATCACGGTGCCCTGGCTGGAAGAAGAAATGCTGGCCTACGTGCGCCGCGGCAAGTTGGACCGTGCGGCCCAGGCCCTCCGCCAGTGCGATCAGGCACGGCTGCTGGCGCTGCTGCGCAGGGAAGTTAAGACGGGCGTCGTGTAGTTACGCCCGGGGAGGTACGCTTGGCTGAGTTGGTAAAGTCCGAGGAACCCATCGACCGGGAACTGACCGGTGAGCCGGTGGCCGTGCAGGACAGGACGCTCCTGCCGGTCGCGCGGCTGCGAGGCAAGGTCTGGCGCGGTCCGGCTGAACAGCCGGCCGGCGGTAACGTGCATTTCGAGGCAGGGTACGTGAGACTGACGCCCATGCGTGCGGTGGTCACCGGCGCAGGCGGCCAGGAGCAGACGGTCGCCATCACCGACCCGACGGGGGAGGCGCTGCGCGGCATCGGGTCCGCCGCGGCCAGCATTGCCGGTGTGTGCCTGGCATTGATCGTGGGAGCCAGGCTCTGGCGCACTATGACAGCAATCAGGAGGTCTGGACAATGAATGAAAAGCATGAGGCGCCCGCGCTGCCGATCGAGGAGATGCTGCAGCGGCTGAATGCGTCCAGCGTGTTCGGTGAGCCGACGCGCGAAGGCGCCACGACAGTGATACCGGTAGCTGAGGTGATGTACGGCTTCGGGGCGGGCGGCGGATATGGCAAGCCCCCGGCAGGCGAGGCTGCAGCAGTCGGCGAGGCAGCGGCAGAGCAGGACACCGGTGAAGGCGGCGGGAGTGGCGGCGGCGGTGGCGGTCGTGCCAAGCCGCTGGGCTACATCCGACTGGACGCCGACGGCGCGCACTTCGACCCGATCCAGGACCAATCGCGCATCGCGCTGGCCGGCATCGCGATGGTGGCCTGGGCGATCTTCTGGGTCACGGCGACGATCCGCGCGTTCGCGAAGAAGTAGCGCGTTCGTCCGTACGATGGAACCGCGAAGACGCTAAGAGCGCAAAGGATTTTTAGAATGTTTCTTTGCGTTCCTGGCGTCTTCGCGGTTCGCCTTTTCGCGGTTCAATTCTCCAGCAGCTCCGCCAGGTCGGTCAGCGAGCCTTGGTACGTCGGCGCAGGCGTCTCCGGCAGGAGCGCGGTCGCCGTGCTGGGCACCAGAAATGTCGGGCAACCGACAGCTGCCGCGACCATGTCCATATGCTCGTCACCCACGACAAGACACTCCTCCGGCCGCCGGCCGAGCCGGGCGATCACGTCATCGAAGAAGCGCAGGTTCGGCTTGCAGTAGCGGCTGTTCTCGTAAGTCGTCACCCACTTGTAGGGAAAGTCGTCCACCCCGGCCCAGGCCATGCGCTGGCGGATCGCGGTCGCGGGGAAGAGCGGGTTCGTAGTGATGGCGACGTCGTAGCCCAGCGCAAAGGCGAGCTGCACGACCGGCCGTGCCTCCGGCTTGCGCCGCGTGACTCTGGCCAGCTTCGGGAAGTCCTCGGCATAAAACGCATCGAAGATGGGTTCCAGCTCCGCACGAGGTCGGCCCACCAGTGGGAAAAAGACCTCCGCAAAGACCTCCTGGTTAGTCGCGCGACCATCGTTTGCCAGCATCGCCTCGGTCGCCTGCATCAGGTGGGTGACGAAGAAACGCGTCGGCAGGATGTGCCCGACGCGGGCCCCCAGCGCCTTGAGATACACCGGCAGAAAGTTCTCCATGTTGCTGTCGAGCAGCGTCCCGTCCAGGTCAAACAGGATCGCTTTGATAGGTCCGGACAAGATAAGGCTCCTCCGAGAAAGGTTACACTTACGGCCCATGATACCACAATGGGCTGATAGCAGGGCTATTCAGTTCTTGCCGCCCCGCGACTGCAAGTCGCGGCCACCATTACGAAGTCGGCCTACGCCGACTGGTAAGTAGCCTGCGCAGGCAGGCTTGGCAGGGTTGCTACGCAACACGGTAGCAGCGGTTTCCAACCGCCCGCGGCCGGAGAACTGAATGCCCCTGGGCTCACAAACGCTTGCGGGTGTTTCCGCGCTGATCTATGGTAAAATGTGGATGAGACTTCTCGTACGTTTCTCTGGAGGCTGCTGATTATGTCCACGACCCCGCGTGTTGCTCAGTTGCGGCAGGCCAGCTTGGACGCGGTCCCGCACATTTCCACCGAGCGCGCCGAACTGCTGACCGAGTTCTACCGGCAGGATGGCGGCCGGGGCGCCGGCTCGCTCGCTGGCCCCATCTCTGTGCCCGTGCGCCGCGCGCTGGCATTGGAGCATCTGCTGGAGCACAAGGCCATCTACATCGGTGACGGCGAGCTCATCGTCGGCGAGAAGGGGCCTGCGCCGAAGGCCACGCCCACCTACCCGGAGCTGTGCTGCCACAGCCTGCAGGACCTGCACATCCTCGACACACGGCCCAAGATTCCCTTTGCCGTGGACGAGCGCAGCCGGGAGGTCTACCGCAACACAGTCATCCCGGCCTGGCAGGGCAGGTCCATCCGCGACCTGCTCTTCTGCGAGATGACGCCGGAGTGGCTGGCCGCGTACGAGGCAGGCATCTTCACCGAGTTCATGGAACAGCGAGCGCCGGGCCACACCGTGCTGGACGACAAAATCTA
Organism: uncultured Anaerolineales bacterium; assembly: GCA_964614645.1. Lineage (GTDB taxonomy): Bacteria > Chloroflexota > Anaerolineae > CG2-30-64-16 > CG2-30-64-16 > MWBF01. The sequence continues at coordinate 27,129 of CAZTMA010000026.1, read as the reverse complement.
CCGCAAGGGGATGCTCGATTTTCAGGCCGACATCGATGCGAGCCTCGCCCGGCTGGACTTCCTGCACGACGCCCATGCGTACGACAAGCAGGAGGAACTCCGCGCGATGCGCATCGCGGCGGGCGCGCTCATCCGCTTCGCGCAGCGGCACGCCGAGCTGGCGCGGCAGCGCGCGACCGAGACAGGCGACCCCGTGCGTCGCGAGGAGTTCCTGCACATTGCGGAGGTCTGCGAGCACGTACCGGCGCACGCGCCGCGCGACTTCCGGGAGGCCCTGCAATACTACTGGTTCGTCCACCTGGGCGTCACCATCGAACTGAATACGTGGGACTCCTTCTGCCCCGGCCGTCTCGACCAGCACCTCGAACCCTTCTACCGCCGCGGGCTGGCCGAGGGGACGCTGACACGCGAAGCTGCCGAAGAGCTGCTACAGTGCTTCTGGATCAAGTTCAACAACCAGCCCGCGCCGCCGAAGGTCGGGGTCACCGCGGCAGAGAGCGGCACTTACACCGACTTTGCGCAGATTAACGTCGGCGGGGTCCGGCCGGATGGGTCGGATGGCGTGAACGAGGTCAGCTACCTGCTGCTCGACGTCATCGAGGAGATGCGCCTGCTCCAACCGTCCTCGTCCATCCAGGTCAGCAAAAAGAACCCCGATCGGTTCCTCCTACGCGCCGCGCACATCATCCGCACCGGCTTCGGCCAGCCGTCTGCGTTCAACCATGACGTGATTGTGCAGGAACTGGTGCGCGCGGGCAAAACGCTCGTGGACGCGCGCTGCGGCGGCTCCAGCGGCTGCGTCGAGGTCGGCGCGTTCGGCAAGGAAAACTACAACCTCACCGGCTACCTGAACCTGCCGAAAATCTACGAACTGGCGCTACACAACGGCCGGGACCCGCGCACGGGCGTCCAGCTCGGCCCGCAGACCGGCGATGCGACGCAATTCGCCTCTTTCGACGAGGTATTCGAAGCGTACCGCACGCAGCTCGCCTACTTCGTGGATGTCAAGGTGCGCGGGAACAACGTGATCGAGCGGCTCTACGCCCGCTACATGCCGTCGCCCTTCCTCTCCCTGCTGATTGACGACTGCATTGCGACCGGGCGGGACTATCACGACGGCGGGCCGCGCTACAACACGAGCTACATCCAGGGGGTCGGCCTCGGCACGCTCACCGACGCGATGGCCGCGGTCAAGTATCATGTCTACGACACGGGGTCGCTGGCGATGGCGGACCTGCTGGCGCTGCTGGCCGGCGATTTCGAGGGGCACGAGCGCGAGCGGCTGCTGCTCGTCAACCGCACCCCGCGCTACGGCAACGATGACGACTACGCGGACGACATCATGCGGGCCATCTTCGAGTCGTATTATGCGGCGGTGGACGGCCGGAAGAACACGAAGGGCGGCGAGTACCACATCAACCTGCTGCCGACGACGTGCCACGTCTACTTCGGCTCGGTGATGGTCGCCTCACCCGACGGACGGCACGCGGGCAAGCCCGTGTCAGAGGGCATCTCGCCGGTGCAGGGCGCGGACCGCTGCGGACCGACCGCAGTATTGCGCTCCGCAGCCAAGATGGACCATATCCGCACGGGCGGCACGTTGCTCAACCAGAAGTTCACGCCGGGGCTGCTGGCAGGAGACGGGGGGCTGGACAATCTCGTCCAGTTGATGCGCACCTACTTCAAGCTGGACGGACATCACATCCAGTTCAACGTGGTGGATGCCGCGACGCTCCGCAAGGCGCAGCGCCACCCGGAGCACTATCGCGACCTGATCGTGCGCGTGGCGGGCTACAGCGACTACTTCTGCGACCTGAGCCTCGCGCTGCAGGAGGAAATCATCGCGCGCACGGAACACCATACGTTCTGAGCGGGAGAAGCTACAAATGGCGAAAGGCGTTGACACCTTCGACACGGTGACCGCCCGGAGCCGGGCGGAGTGGCGCGCGTGGCTGGCTACCAACCACAAAACTTCACCCGGCGTCTGGCTGGTCATCCACAAGAAGAACAACCCCGAGCCGAGCGTGACCTATGTGGAGGCGGTGGAGGAGGCGCTGTGCTTCGGCTGGATCGATAGCAGGACCAACCCATTGGATGAGACACGCTTCCGCCAGATTTTCACTCCGCGCAAGCCCACCAGCGTCTGGGCCAGGAGCAACAAGGAGCGGGTCGCCCGGCTGATCGAGCAGGGGCTGATGACGCCGGCCGGGCTGGCAGTCATCGAGGTTGCTAAACAGAACGGCACGTGGACGGCATATGAGGCAATTGATGCGTTGGAGATGCCGAAGGATTTCGGGATCGCCCTGGCCGCCAATCCGGCAGCGCAGGCACACTGGGATGGGTTCGCAGCGTCGGTAAAGAAGGGTATCCTCTACTTCATCCAGAGCGCGAAGCGGCCCGAGACGCGCGCCAAACGTATCGCCCGCACAGTCGAACTGGCCGCGCAAGGCATTCGGGTCATGTTTGACCAACCCTAAAATCTGTCCGCATGCAGCGACGCCTGATGCCGGGCGACTTCGTCGCTCGATTCACGCGGAAGTGCCATCCGCGTTCTTCCTCAGGTATGCCAGAATAAAATCGTCCAGGTGGCCCGCGAGCACGGCGTTCGGATCGCTGTGCCGAATGCCGGTGCGGGGATCGCGTACGAAGCGCGGGCCATCGAGGTGATAGTTGCGCACGATGTCAGACGGCGTAGCCGCCGGCGCTGCATTGCGTTCGCTTTTGCCGATCGCACGTGCCTGCAACAGCGCGTCTAGCGCCGCTCTGCCATCGCCATCCCAGGTGTCCACGGTTACGGCCCCGAACTGCTGCCCTTGCGAGCCGCGCTCCTCCTGCACGCCATGCTTGCCATCGGTTGCGCGGCGTCCGGCGAGGCGGTGCAGGCCGGCCTCACCCTTCAGAAACCCGTATACGTTGGCCCCGCTCAGTACGATCGCGATCTCGCGCACGGCCGTCAGCCCAACCACTGCCTTGCCCAGCTTATCGCAGTCGCCCACATCGAGATGCTGCCAGCGAAATGGATAGGCCCACTGTGCCTCGCTTGCACGCTGTGCCTCAGGGATTACACCCAGGCTCGCGACCGCCTCGATGTCGTAGCTCTTACGGTTGGCCCAACTCAGGTACATGGCAGCCAGTTGGCTGACCCACGCCGCTGAGTCCTTATCAGTCAACTGCCGGGGCATCGGCGCGATAGTCAATAAGGCATTGCGGTTGCCCGTAATAGGGGCGCAGAGCAATTCCACTTCCAGGTAGGCTACGTCGCGTGCCAACTGCTCGTAGTTCTCGGCCAAATCCCAGCGATAGCCCGCGTCACGCTGTTGTTGAACCAGCCGCGCCAGCTCTTCGAGGTAGGTAGCCTTCTCTGTGAGCTGCTGCAGGCGCTTGAGGAGGCGCTCGACGAAATAAAAACGCGCCAGCGTGGCCTGCGCGGCTGCCTGATCGTCCCAGAAGGTGGGCTGGCTCGTCTGCGTCAGCAGGTGATCGCGGTCATGGCGCATCCTGAGCACATCGGCGCGGGTCGCCCAGGCCACAAGCTTCTCACGCAACGCCGTATATCCATCAATGAGGCCACTATAGTTCAGCAGCCGGCTCTGCTCGTCGCGCCTGGCCGGCCGGTCCTCCAGCACTCCCTGCTCCTGGCCTTCGCCGCAGCCGGCCCCGATTACCGTTAGGGTGATGTGGTCGCCTTCGCAGCCCAGCCGCAGCAGATCAGACCCTGTCCCCCTGTAACCCGCGAGAAACCTGGCTAGTGGAACGACCACCCGCTGCTCAATGGCGCGCTTGAGCGGCCGCGCGCCGTACGCCACGCTGAACCCCTGCTCGAGCAGCAGGTCGATGATGCCGTCATCCATCTCGACGAGCAGGTTGCGGCGCGCGACGCCCTGGCGGAGCAGGACTTCGCCCAACTCACGACGCGCGATCTGGCGCATCGTTTCCGGACCCAACTGCCGGAACGGCACGATGCGGTCGATCCGGTTGACGAACTCGGGCCGAAAGTAGCCCTCCACCTTGCTCCGCCAGTAGCCCAGGTCGCGGCCCGCGTCCTCCGAACCCTCGGCCACCAGCCCGAGGGTCCGCTGCTCGCGAGCGCTGGCGCCGAGGTTGGAAGTCATGACGATGATAGCGTTCTGGAAAGAGACCGTTGCACCCGTGCCATCCGTCAGCCGGCCCTCACCCAGCACCTGGAGGAAGAGGTCGTGGATCTCCGGCGCGGCCTTCTCGAACTCGTCAAGAAGCACCACACAGAAAGGCTGCTCGCGCACCCGCCCCGTCAGTTCGCCTGATCCGCCGACGCCTGGCCAGCCGATCAGGCGCTGGGCGGCGGAGGCATCGGCCAACTCGCTCATGTCGAGACGGATCACGCGTTCCTCATGGCCGAACAGGTACTTGGCGAGCGTTTTGACCATCTGCGTCTTGCCTACGCCCGTTGTTCCGATAAAGAGAAAGCTACCGAGAGGTTTCTCCGGATCGTTCAGGCCGGCCTTGATCAGCGCAATCAGGTCGACCATGGCATCGACGGCCTCCTCCTGGCCGACCACACGGTCGGCGAAGTGCCTGCGCACTGCCGCGAGATCCAGTGGGACGTCGTCGGCCAGAATGAACTCGGGCAGGCCGGTCTCGCGCGTGAGCGTTTCGAGGACTTCCTTGCGTCCCAGGGCTGGACGTTGGGCATCCTGGGGGACCGGTTGCTGAAGATAGTCGCTCACGCTCCGCTGGATCAACTGAATGGCCTTGCCGGGCTGGCTGTGATAGGGCAGGAAACGATCGGTGAGGTCGATTGCGACTTCGGCAGCGCCAGGCCCAAAGCGGATCTGTTCCCGCTGTTCGATCTCGGCCAGGACGCTGTTGACAATGAACAATGTGTCCGCGCCGCGGGTCGGCTCTATGCGCAGAATAGCAAATTGAGCCACGAAGCTGGGGCTGCGGCGCTCCGCATAGCGCCAGCGTTCAGGGGTTGTTTCCCCGATGATGACCACACTGCCGTCCTGCACATGAGGCCGCAGGTCATCAGCCACACTCACTTCGTTCTGCTCGTGACGGCCGGTATCCACCAGTCCGGCAATGTTGTCTACGAACAAGAGTGCCTTTCTCGTGCGTGCGGCTTCGATGGTTCTCTGGACCCGGGCTTCGATCTCGCCGATGTACTTCTGGCCGGCGATCAGCGTGGAGCCGGTCACTCTCCACACCTCCCGCGTTCGCAGCGACTCGTCACATTGCTTGAGGCAGATGCGGCGGACGACCTCCTGCACGATTGCGGTCTTACCTGCTCCTGGCGGACCCACGAGAACCAGGCTCGGCCGGGCGCCGGCGAGCACATGGAGCACCCGATCGACTTCGGCCTCCCGGCCGTAGGCCTGGCTGAGCCGCGCCCGGTGCGCCTTCGCCGTCAGCTCGATGCCCACGGCGTCCAACTCAGTCGGCTGCTTCTCCTGCTCGGGTTCCTCCTCCGGTGATTGCTCCTCTTGTAGCTCGCGAGGGGTAAAATCGATTTCCATCTCTTCGAGCGTGTCCGACGGATCGGCTTGAAGCGCACGAATCTTCTTTGCCTTGAGGTCCTGGCAGTAGAGAATCACATGGCTGCGGGCGACCGCCTTGAGTTGGGCCGGATGCGACACGAAGAACCCCACTGGAGGGTCTGTCATCCCCGGTGCAATCACGCGAACCGTGCCGTCATCCAAAGGGGTCAGCAGCAGGTGTACGGATAGATGAAGAGGCTCGGCCGGCGACGATGGGACGACGAGGGGAATCACGTCGACCTCAATCATCTCAAGTCGTTCGTCGGGACGCGCACGGCAAAGATTGCGGGCTTCCTCTGGCATTTCCGCCAGCTGCGAGGCTGCCAGAATGGCTATCTGGTCCCTGCAGCTCTCAAGCGTACGCGCGTGAATGACCAGCCCCCCGAAAGCGGGCGCGGTGATTCGACAGGCGCCCTTGGCGGGCTTATGGATGACGAGGCGAATGGTGATCTTCATGGTCGAGCCTCAACCGGCGAACGCACGTAACAAAATCCCGGATCGTCGAGCACCGGCTCGGCTCTGCTGCGCTCAATCCTGTGCGCTGCCAACCCACTTCGAAGCACGTCCCGACTGCTGCCCCAGGAACATGTGCAGTTGCGCGGCGTGCTCCTGCACATGGCGCAGATTGTAGAGCTGCAGCTCGGCGAAAGGCACCGTCCCCCACGGGAACGGGCAGATCCGCTGAGCCTCTTCACTCGACATTGCGCCGATGGTCTCCTGACACTTCTGCCGGCAGTGTGACAGATAACCGAGCAGTTCCTCGCGAGTGTAGGTTCGCGGCAGAACCCCACCTGCTTCCATCTCGACCAGGTCAAACGGCTCAGGCGGGACAAAGCCCTCTTCCGCTCCGGTCAGGTACAGGTCCAGCCAAAAGAGTGCGTGATATCCCAAATACCAGAACTTCGAGAAACCGGCCGCCACCCATTGGTCGCGCTCGTCCCCCCACAGATTTGCTTCCCACAGTTCATCGGGGCAGTCGTGCAGGGCATTGCCTAGCGTATCGATGGCTGCTCCAAACTGCCGCCACAACATCCCCTTATCGATGATTGTCATGACACAGTCCCTCAGCGATCCCCTTGGCTCAGCCGCATCATCAACCCGTGCTTCGGCCGGAGCGTGACGCCCGGCTCGACCACGACCGGATGGCCCTCAACCGGCCGCAGGCGGTAACGCTGCGCGACAGCCGCGATGACCAGGCTGGCCTCGACCTGCGCGAAGTAGTTGCCAATGCAAAGCCGCGGGCCGCCGCCGAACGGGTAGTAGGCGAAGCGATGCCGTCGGGCAGACGCTTCCGGGCTGAACCGCTCCGGCCGGAAGGCATCCGGCTCGTCCCACACCTCTGCCAGCCGGTGCGTCACGTACGGGCTGCACACCACCAGCGCGCCCGCGGGCACGTGATAGCCGCACACCGTGTCGTCGGCCAGCGCCTTGCGCGTGATGATCCACGCGGGCGGGTAGAGCCTCAGTGCCTCCTGGAACACCCACTCGGTATAGCGCAACCTGGGCAGGTCGGCCATCGTGGCCGCGCGGCCGTCCAGCACATCCGCCAGCTCCGCATGCAGCCGCGCCTCGGCCTCCGGATGTTCGGCCAGCAGTTGCCACGTCCAGGCCAGCGCGCTGGCGACCGTCTCATGCCCCGCAATGAGCATAGTCATGGATTCATCGCGCAGGTGCTGGTCGCTCATGCGCTCGCCGGTTGCCTCGTCGATTGCAGCCATGAGAATGGCAAGCAGATCGTCCTCGGCCGGCGTCGTAGGGGCAGGGTCTCCCTGCCCTGGGTCGCGAACCAGATTCGGGCGGGGAAACCCCGCCCCTACATCGGCCTGTGGTGCCGGGCGGGGCGACCCCGCCCCTACAGAGCGCCGCGCGCTGATCGTGGCATACACTGTACGGTCAAGGACGCGCATGGCACGGCGATGGGCACGGTTACCGCGCGTAGGCAGCCACTCGGGGACGACGCCGAAGGTTCGCGCCCGGCCCACGATGTGATCCAGCACGGTGAGCGTCGCAGTCGCAAGTTCGTCCGCCTGGTCGCCGATCTCCGCGCTGAACATCGCCTTGCCGACAATCTGGAGCGCGACGTGCATCATCTCCGCTGCGACGTCCAGCGGCTCGCCGCGGGCCGCGTGCTCGTCCCAGCGCGCCAGCATGCCCTCAGCGGCCGCGGCCATTATCGGCGCAAACCCCGCGATGCGCGTGCGGTGGAACGCAGGCTGCGCGAGCCGCCGCTGCCGCAGCCAGAAGTCGCCGTCGCTGGTCAGCAGCCCCTGGCCGGTGATCGTGCTCAGCAGGTTGTACTGGAAGGTGTCCTTGCAGTAGTTGCGGTGGTTGTCCTGGAGCACGTGCTTGACCCCATCCGGCGCGCAGATGAGGTAGACGGCCAGCGGCCCAACAGGATAACGCACGGTCGGGCCGTAGGTGCGTGCGACCTGGAGCAGGAAGGCGTGCGGCCCGTCGCGCAGCGCGGCCAGGTCATCGAGCGGTGGGCGGTTGCCCGGGCCGGGGGGGGGTTGTGTTGCCATGTACACAAGTATATATCATGCCCGCGATCTCCCACAAAACCCTGTTGACACTCGGGCGGCGCTGTGCTAGTATCAAACCGCGGCTGGTTGCGTTAATCGTACAGACCGCCGTCGATTCCGTCTTGCTTCAGTGTTGATCCAAGAGGTTGGCTCGATGCCCAATTTCCTGCCCCATTTACCAGTGCGTTAAGAAGGCCGCGCCCGGCTGAGGGTGACGGCTTTTTTTGTTTATCCGTGCCTGTGTAACCCCATGAATAGGAAGGAGCCTGGTATGTCGAAGTATCGCTCGATTGCACTATTGACCATCCTGAGTATGCTGTTGACCCTCGCGCCGCTCGCAGCAGCGGCCCCAGCGTTGTCGCAGGTCAACGTTGCCGGCAGCTTCGAAAGCGAAATCGGCGGCAGTGGCGACTGGCTCAACAACGACCCCGCGACGGATCTGACCGATGCCAACGGTGACGGCGTCTGGAAGTTCGAAGCAGCCGTACCCGCAGGCGCATACGAGTACAAGATTGTCGAGGACGGCGACTGGAGCAAGGCGTATCCCGCGGACAACGTCGCCTTCACCCTGGCCGCCGACCAGACCGTCAAATGGTATTATGACCCGGCGGACCACTACGTCGCTGACAACGTCAACCAGGTGATCGCCGTTGCGGTCGGCAGCTTCCAGTCGGAAGCCGGCGCGGCCGGCGACTGGGCGCCCGATAACCTCAAAACCCTACTCAAGGGCCCTGACGGGGCAGGCAAGTACACCTTCCTGGCTAAGTCCCTGCCCGCTGGCAACTACGAATACAAGGTCGCACTCAACGAAAGCTGGGATGTCAACTACGGCGCGAACGGCGATCCCGGCGGCGCGAATCTCCCGCTGGCCGTGCCGACCGGCGGCTCGGATGTCCTGTTTACCTACGACCCGGTGACGCACATCATCAGCGCAGAGGTCCAATCCAGCGAGCCGCCGCCGCCCCCCGACTTGCTCGTGACCTTCCCGGGCAGCTACCCGGAGGCTGCAGGGCTGGGGCCCAACTGGGCGCCCGACAATCTCAACACGCAGGCGACCGACGCCAATAACGACGGCGTCTGGAAGTTCGTCACGAGCGCGATTCCGCCCGGCAGCTACGAGTTCAAGGCCACAGTCGGCGGCTCCTGGACCGAGAACTATGGCGTGAACGGCGTGCCTGGCGGCGCAAACGTCCCGTTCACCGTCGCCACAGCCGGACAGCAGGTTCACTTCTACTATGACCGCAGCGACAACTACGTCGCGTCGCGGCCCGACAGCCGCATCATCGTCCTGGTCGGCAGCCTGATGGCCGCAGCGGGCGGCGCAGACTGGGCGCCCGACAACCTCAAGGGTTGGATGAAGGACAAGGACGCGGACGGCGTCTACGAGATTACGCTGACTCTGCCTGCCGGCTCCTACGAGTACAAGGTCGCGGTCAACGAAAGCTGGGACGAGAACTATGGCGCAGGCGGCGCACCCGGTGGCGCGAACATCAACCTGGTCGTGCCGGAGGGCGGCGCCACCGTCACCTTCACCTTCAACGACACGACCAAAGAGATTCGCGATTCCATCAACAACCCGACCGAGCCGGGCATCGACGGCGACATCTGGTGGGATGGCCTCGGCCATGACTCGCGTGACCCGCTCTACCGGACGCCGTTCGGCGCGGTGACGATGGGGACCGAGATTCGCCTCCGCTTCCGGACCACCGCGGGTGACGTGGAGGCGGTCGGCGTGCGGGTAGCTGATGTGTTTGGCGGTGGAGCAAGCACCTACCGCATGACGAAGATTGCCACCGTGCCGTCCGAAGCCAACAACTGGGGCTACGACCTCTGGGAGGTGACCTTCACCGCGCCCGACCACCTGACCGTCCTGCAGTACGTTTTCGGCGCGGTCGACGGCGAGAAGATCGTCTACTACGGCGACGATGCGGCGGCAGACGGTGGCTGGGGCGCCGCCTCCAACAGCAACCAGGTCACCCCCTTTGACATCTACGTCTACGATCCCGCGTACACCGTGCCGGTCTGGGCCAAGAACGCGACCATCTACCAGATTTTCCCCGACCGGTTCCGCAATGGCGATGAGTCGAACGACCCGACTGCCGTCGATTGGTTCTATCCGGCGGAGCGGGGCCACGCGTGGCCCATCGAGCCGTGGAACACCATCGTGCCCGACCCCGAGCCGAACGTGCCCGAGAACCCCTGGCACATGACCTACAGCAGCACGTTCTACGGCGGCGACCTCCAGGGCGTGATCGACAAGCTGGACTATCTCCAGAGCCTGGGCATCACCGCCATCTACTTCAACCCCATCTTCGACTCGCCGTCCAACCACCGGTATGACGGCCGCGACTACCTCGAGATTGCGCCGAGCCTGGGCGACCTGGCGTTGTTTAACCTGCTGGACCAGGAGACCGAAGCGCGCGGCATGAAGCTGATCCTCGACCTGGTGCCCAACCATGTGTCGTCGGACAGCATCTATTTCGACCGCTTTGGCCGCCACCCGGAAGTCGGCGCGTGCGAATCGGTGGACAGCCCGTATCGCGACTGGTTCTACTTCACCCCGGCCAACCCGCCGGGCACGGGCGTTTGCGCGGGCGACACGAACTACGAGGCGTGGTTCGGTGTCGTGACGCTGCCGAAGGTCAACACGACCAACAACGACGCAGTGCGCGAGTTTTGGATGCGCAATGACGATGCCACGGCGAAGTACTGGCTGCGCGAGGGCGCGGACGGCTATCGCGTGGACGTTGCCAATGAGATTCACCCGAGCTTCTTCGAGGAATGGCGACCCATCCTGCGGGCCGAGGACCCCGAGGTCCAGACCTACTCGGAGACGTGGAACGAGAGTGATGTGCGGCCGATGGTGCTGGGCGACAAGTTCGACTCTACGATGAACTACCGCTTCGCAACCGCGCTGCTGAGCTTCCTGCGCGACACCCCGTTCAGCGATGGCGACGGCAACCTGAACCTTAACCCGCTGGAGCCCAGCGAGTTCGAGGCCGCGCTGCGAGGCATCCAGGAGGACTACCCTGAGCCGGCGTGGGAGTCGGCCATGAACCTGCTGGACAGCCACGACACGAACCGCGCAGTGATCAAGCTGGACCACGACGGCATCGCCGGCACGGGCGCGAACCGCACGCCTGTCAACGGCTTCGAGGACGGCAAGACCCGCCTGAAGACGGTCGCCATCCTCCAGTTCACGCTGCCCGGCGCGCCGACCGTCTACTACGGCGACGAGGTGGGCCTGGCCGGCTTCGGGTCCGATGTTCCTCGCGACGACCCGTACAACCGCCAGCCGTATCCGTGGGTCGACGAAGCGGGCTACGACGCCCTGCCCGACTGGCGCAAAGCGGACACCGACCTGCTGGCGCACTATCAGGAGATGGGGCAGATTCGGGCGCAGTACAGCTTCCTACGCACGGGCAGTTGGGATACCCTGCTGGCCGATGACGCGCACGACGCACTGGCCTATGCCCGCCAGAATAGCGACGGCGTGGCCGTCGTCGTGGTCAACCGCGCCAAGACCAGCCAGACCATCAGCGTGCCGGTGGACGGCTACCTGCCGAACGGCCTGTCCTTCACCGACGCGCTGAACGACGGCACAGTCATGGTGACGGATGGCACGCTGACCGTCACGCTCAACGGACTGTGGGGTGCGGTGCTGGTGCATGAGGGCGAGGTCGTCCGGCCGCCTGCTCCGGCCAACCTGCGGGCCGTCGAGGATGAAGGCGCGGTCCGCCTCATCTGGCAGGCCGTACCGGGTGCGACGGGTTACCGGGTCTACCGGTCCTACGTCTCCGGCGGCGGCTATGAGCTGCTGGCGGAAGTCACCAGCACACAATACACCGACACCGATGTCGTCAACAGCCAGACGTACTACTACGTGGTGCGCGCGGTTGTGGATGGCCTGGAAAGCGAGGACTCGAACGAAGTCAGCGCGATCCCACACCTGATGCTCGCGGGCCTGCTGCTGGAAGACCCGCTGGTCATCACGCACACCATCTCTGCGGGCCAGCCGACCGAACCCATCTACGCGCGAGTGCGCGTCAAGTTCGAGTCTGAGAAGCCCGGCGCGCTGGAAGGGGTCATCCTGCAGGTCGGGCACGGCCTGCCCGGCACCCTGCCTGGCACGTGGGACACCTGGCAGCCGATGACCTTCGTTAAGGACTACAACGACTCGCCTGATCAGATGCTCCGGGAATGGGAGCAGTGGACGGGCGTGCTCTATCCCGACCAGCTCGGTGAGTTCACCTTCCTCGTACGGGCCAGCACGACCGGCGGCCGCGACTGGGCCTACAGCGGCTTCCATCTCGGCGTCACGAGCGGCGGCACACTCTACGTCGTGCCGTCCGATGACACGACCGCACCCGCGGCCCCGGCCAATCTGCGCGTGACGGGCACAACACCCGACAGCATCTCGCTGGCCTGGGACGCGAACACGGAACCTGACCTCTACGGCTACGAAGTCCATCGCCGGCGGCTGTGCGGCGTCCCGATCGGCACATGGCACGCCATTGCCATCGTTACCACCGGCACCACGTACGTCGACCGGGACGTTTCGACCGGCTGCAACTACGAGTACTATGTCGTGGCAGTGGATATGTCGTACAACCGGTCGGCGGCTTCTAACCACGTGGAGGCGGTCGCGGAGGCGCGGATGGTGCAGGTGACGTTCAACGTGACCGTGCCCGACTTCACGCCGGACACGGATATCATCTACCTGCCCGGCACACTGCCGCAGATGGGGCCGTGGAATCCCGGCCTCCTGGCGATGACGAAGACCGGCGACAACACCTGGAGCGTAACGCTCGAAATCCTGGATGGCACGCGGCTGGAGTACAAATACACCCGCGGCAACTGGGACACGGTCGAGTGGTGGGAAGAGATCCACGACCTGCTCAACCGGGTGCTTACGGTGGATTACGGCACGGACGGCACCATGATCGTCAATGACACCGTGCCCGACTGGCGTGATCCGCTCGTCGTTAGCTCGAACCCAGCGGACGGTGCAAGCGGCGTGCCGGTCAACGCCGCGCTGTCCGTAACGTTCAGCCGCCCAATCAAGGCGGACTCGCTGGCCGGCAAGGTCACGCTCACGGCGAACGGCACTGCGGTCGCCGGCGAGGTTACGTACGATGAAGCGACCAACACCGTGACCTTCACGCCGTCAGCCGCGCTGCTCGGCGGCACGACCTACACGCTGACCGTCGGCCCAAGCATCATGAGCGATGCCGACGGCCCGATGCAGGACCCGTACATGGTAACTTTCACCACCGCGGGCCAGCGGATATACCGGCTGTTCCTGCCGCTCGTCTACCGGTAGACCGGTCGGGCCGGCAGCTAAAAAACGTGGGGCCGGTGCGCCATGAGGTGCACCGGCCCCACCTGTTATGCTGTTATCAGGGACGACTCCGGCTCACTTCGACTCGAGGAGCTTGATCACCGCCTCGACAAGCGCCGCGGACATGCCGCCGCTCGTGCCAGTGCCGCCGCGCTCGGCTTGGCGGGTTGCGCGCGCCTCGGGAGACAGTGACTGGCCGCTACCGCCGCCGGTCACGGCGCCCTCCCCTGTGCCCACCGACAACCCCTGGCTTTTGGCCCACTCCTGCAGATTGACCTGAGTGAGCTTCATCTCTCCGATGGCCGCAATTTGAGCATCAGTAAGGGTGGCTTCGATCTGTGCGAGCAGAGCGTCGGTCTCGGCCTGGCTGGCTGCGCCGCTGGTCATCGTGGCGCGGATGCCCTGCCACAGGGGCAACAGCGTGGCAGCCTGTTCACCGGATACCGGGGCGTCCCCTTCTTCGAGTTGCAACGTGCCCAGCAGGAGTTGGTTACGTTGGGGCAATGCACCCTCATAACTCGTGTCAAGCCGGCTTGCGGGCGCCGCAACGGGTGCGACTGCCTCTGCCTGAGCCGCGGCCGGAGCGGCCGGCGCCACAGCGGCCGCCGGAGCAGCGGTTGAGCCACCACAGGCGGCCAGGACGATAGTGAGCAAAGCAAAAAGCCCAAGCGGTATCATGCGTTTCATTGTTCGATCAGTCTCCTTCAGGTTACGGGGTTATTCGTGGCGCAGCGCCACGATCGGGTCAAGTTGGGCCGCCTTAACGGCGGGATAATAGCCAAAGAAAATGCCGACCGCGGCCGCAGCCCCGAACGCCAGCGGAACGGAAGCCGGTACGATCCGGGTCTGCATGTCGCCGAGCCGGCCAAACAGCTCGGCTCCCCCAACCCCCAGGACGACGCCTGCCAGCCCACCAACCAGGCTGAGTGTGACCGCCTCGATGAGGAACTGCAACAGGACGTCGCGCGGCCGCGCGCCTAGCGCCTGGCGAAGCCCGATCTCGCGGGTTCGCTCGGTGACCGAGACAAGCATGATGTTCATGATGCCGATGCCGCCGACGACCAGCGACACCGCTGCCACCCAGGCCAGCAGATTACGAAAGGCCTCGGTCGTGGCCTGCTGCGTGCTGATGATGTCCTGTTGGGTCTGCAGGACGAAGTCGGGCTTGGCCGGATCCACGTCGTGGCGCTCGACCAGGAGCGCCTTGATCTGATTGGAGACGTTTTCCATCGCCTCCTGGCTCTCAGCCTTGACGTAGATCGTGCGCACGCGGTCCGCCGCCATTATGCTGGGGCTGAACTTCTGGTAGAGCAACTGCAGTGCGATGTAGATGCGGCCGTCGTAATCGACGTCGGCCACGACGCCCTTCTGCTCCATGACGCCGAGCACGACCAGCTTGGTCGATCCCACAGTTACGACCTGGCCGATCGCACTTTCCGTGCCGAACAGGTCCTGCGCGATGCCGTGACCCAGCACGACCACCTTGGCCTTACGCTCGTTCTCATCTGCGGTGAAGAATCGGCCCTCGCCCACACTGTAATCCCGGACCTGAGGAAAGCCGGACGTAACGCCTAATACTGTGAGGCTGTCCAGCCGGGCGCGGGCGGAGCTCACATTCTGCACGACCTGGAACTCTGCGGACACGCCTTCCGTGTTGCGCACGCTCTCCTCAATGGCAGCTGCGTCATCGTACGTGAGAGTCTGGCTGTTGCCGGGCACTCCGCGCATGGGATTGATGATGATGAGATTGGCGCCCAGCGAGTTGATCTGGTCTGCGATGGCCGCCTCTGCGCCCGCGCTGACAGCCAGCATCATGATGACCGACGCAACGCCGATGATGACGCCAAGCGTGGTGAGAAACGAACGTACCCGGTTGAGCTTCAGCCCCTCCCAGGCCACCTGCACCGTTTCAGCGAACGACATCTAAACCTCCCCGGTCCAGGCAATGACCCACACCGTCGCGGCCGTCAGACACTACCTTGCCGTCGCGAACGCAAACGACGCGTTGGGCCTGCTGCGCGATATCCGGCTCGTGCGTGACCATCACGATGGTGGCGCCTGAGGCGTGCAGCTTGTGCAGCAGGTCCATCACCTCGGCGCTGGACTTAGTGTCCAGGTTGCCAGTGGGCTCGTCAGCCAAGATCATGGCCGGCTGGTTAATCAGCGCCCGGGCGATCGCGACCCGCTGCTGCTGACCGCCGGACATCTCACTGGGGCGGTGGTGGAGCCGGTTGCCCAGCCCGACCGATTCAAGTGCATCGACGGCCCGCTCGTAGCGTTCAGGCTCGCTGAGACGCTCTTCTGCGTTGTACAACAGGGGGAGCATGACGTTCTTCACCGCTGTCAGCCGCGGCAGCAAGTTGTAGGACTGGAACACGAACCCTATCTTGCGGTTGCGCACGATGGCAAGCTCGTCGCGGTCCAGGCTGCTGACATCCAGGCCGTCGAGGGTGTACTGGCCGTCGGTGGGCCGGTCCAGGCAACCCAGGATGTTCATCAGCGTGGACTTACCTGAGCCGGACGGTCCCATCACCGCGACGAACTCACCCCGCCGTACCTGCAAGTCCAGCCCTGCCAGGGCGTACACGATCGCATCACCGGCGCCATAGACGCGGGTCAGGCCGTGAATATCGATCACGAGCTCAGGCTGGACCTCACGCTGGGCCATTGAGAAGCTTCCTGCGTCCATCATTCGGTGGCCACGATGCCGGTGCTGATGACATCGCCCCTGGCGAGGCCGCTCAGGATCTCCGCGTTCGCAAAATCGCGCAGGCCCACGGTGACGGTGCGCATCTCAAGCTGGCCGTCGTCCTTGACGACAAAGACGGCATAGGAGCCAGGCGCCAGCTCGCGCAACGCCTGGACGGGTACGAGCAAAGCACCCTTGGCCTCGCCCGCGAGGATCTCCACCTCAGCCGTCATGCCGGAAAGCAGCCGGACCGGGTGAGCATCCAGTTCAAGGCTGGCCCAGGCCTGCACTGCCAGCGTGCCTTCGACCGTCACCAATACCGGGTCCACCGCAGTAATCTGGCCGGGGTAGGTGAGGTCGGGCAGCGCCTCGAAGACAACCGACACGGGGTTGCCCACCGCTACATTGTGCAGGTCCGCTTCCTCCACCCAGAAGCGCAGGGACTGGTTCGACAGGTCCGCTATGGTGATGATAGGCGCGGCGCCGACGGATTCGCCGGGTTGCGCCGCCACTGCGAGCACGCTGCCGGCCATCGGCGCCCGGAGTTCGGTATTGGCAAGCTGACGCCGGGCATTTTCGAGGCTCAGTTGTGCCTGGGTCACGCCGAGGCGGGTGGATTCGAGATCATTAGCATCTGCCCCCGCCACAACGGCCTCAAGCTGGGCCCTGGCCTGGCTGACCTTCGCCTCGGCGGCGGCTAACGCGTCGGCGCTGGCGCCGGTCTTGAGCGTATCGAGCTGACTCTGCGCGGTGGCGATCTTTGCGCGGGCCGCGGCGAGGATATCGGCGCTGGGACCGGCGAGGATCGCGTTGTACTCGGCCACGGCTTTCTCAAGGTTGGTCGTGGCCTGCCACAAGTCGGACGCCTGCTTGGTTTCGCCGATGCCAACGGTCGTACCATCGCGCCGCTCGGTCACCGGTGCGACCTTGTCGTACGCGGCTTGCGCCGTGCGCACGTTGATCTCCGCCAGCGTGACGCTGGCCTGGGCTGCGGCCAGCTTATCAGGATCGGGGCTCCTGAGCGCGTCGTAGGCGGCCTGCGCGCTGCGCAGGTTCTCCTGGGCGGCGGTCAATTCGGAAGCGGTAGCGGACTCGCTCAGTTTCGCGAGATCGGCCTCCGCACTAGCGAGCGAAGCCTCCGCGGATGCCAACGCGGCCGGATCGGCCCCGTCTGTAAGGTCGGCTAGCTTGAGCTCCGCCAGCTTGAGGCTGGTCTCAGCCTGAGCGACCTGGGCGCGTGCATCCGCGTCGTCGAGCCGGGCAAGCACCTGGCCCACAGCCACGACATCGCCGGGCTTGACTGTCATCTCGGCGAGTAACCCGCTGCTGCGGAAGGCCAGCCTGACTTCACCTGCAGGCAGGAGATTGCCGACGCCGCTGGCCGTGATGGAGATGTCGCCCGTGCGCACACGAGCGGTCTGGACGGCGGGCTCCGCCGTGGCCGCGGCCGTGGCCGAGCGTTGCCCAAAATAATACCAGCTCCCGGTCGCCAGCCCGATGACAACGAGCGGAACGACGACCCATAGCCAGCGATGCCGGCGCCTGTTCTTGCTCACCTGCCTCATGCTCTCCTCCAACCTACGAGTGCGCTATCAGGCGGGCCTCCCGCTGCGCTCTGCGCCGTGCCGCGGCCGAGTGCCGTCCCGACGCATGAAGGACACTATACAAAACCAGTGTGTATATGTGATGAGAATCTTATGAAGAAGTTACGAAGGAAACTGCGCAGTTTTCAGCGGCGGTCACCGCCGTCTGCGTGTGGTACTGGCCGCGTCGACAGCCAGGGAAGCCTTCGGAAAAAGCCAAGGGCCCGGATAGGCGGACTACTTGCGGACTTCGACCGGACGGCTGCTAGCGATTGGGCTGCAGCGTACAGATGTATAAGATTTGTGCCTCTATAGTGCCAGCTCATTGGCTACTTACACTTGGCCCCGTAAGCCCCCCTGCCTCTGTCCGATCCGGACCCCCACCCCGAACGGCTCAGCCCGACGAGCACCATCCAAACACCCACAAGGAGAATGTTGTGAGATTCGCTGTTCATGTGATTGTCCTGGCGCTATGCCTCCTGGTCGTTGCAGCCGCCGATGTCGTATCAGCGGAGCCTGCCGCTCCCAACCTGGCCGGACCCAACGTGACCCTGAGCACCTACTACGGCGGGACAGGCAACGAGTGTATCTCTTACCGCTGTAAAGTGACCGTTGATACTCAAGGCAACATTTACATCGTAGGTACGACCAGCACAGCGACCTTCCCGGTCGTCCGGCCCCTGTACACGCTCAACAGTGGGGTCTTCGTCGTCAAGCTGGCGCCGGGCGGCGGGAGCGTCATTTACAGCACCTACATTGCAGGCGGCACGGGCTTCGGCATCGCGGCAGATGCGGCGGGTCGGGCTTATGTCACAGGCTTCACGGCCGACAACGCCTTCCCGCGCACCCCGAATGCGCTGAAATCGACGCGCGGGGGTGTTGACGCCTTCCTTGCCGTGCTCAGTCCGGACGGCCAGCAGCTCGTCTACGGCAGCTACCTGGGCGGCTCAGGTCGGGACGAAGCCTATGACGTCGACCTGGATGCAGCGGGCAACATTTACCTTACCGGTTACACAGAATCCTCCGACTTCCCGGTTCAGAATGCACGACAGAGCACCTTCGGCGGGAGCAGGGATGGATTCGTCATGCGTATCAACGCCAACTTCACGCTGGGCTATAGCACCTACATGGGCGGCAGCAGCGATGACGGGTTCTGGGCCCTCGCGGTAGACCGGAACGGCGGCGCTTTTGTCACCGGCCAGAGCAACAGCAACAACTTCCCTGTTACGCCGGGCGCGCTGCAGACGGTGCGCTACAGCGGTGCGGGTTCCGATGCGGTGATTGCCCGCTTCAGGGCTGACGGTGGACTGGTCTACAGCACTTTCTACAACCAGAGTTCGACCAACCCGGGCGTCGATATCGCCACTGACGGACAGGGTTCAGCCTATGTCCTGACGCGCTATGAGGGGATCCTGCGCCTGACTCCCGGCGGCAATGCCCTGGCCTACAAGGTCAAGCCGCAGTTGGAGACGGATGTCTCCGGCGAGGGCGGCATTGCACTCGACTCGGCGGGCAACGCCTACGTGGTCGGCCGGACCGGTCCCGCCGCAAACAAGGACGTGAAGTTCATCGCCATCAGCTCCACAGGCCGCGTCCTGGCCGAACGAACCTGGGGCGGATCCGGTGAAGACTGGGCCTCAGGGCTCGCCGTGCGCACCCTGGACGGCTGTGCAGCGACGGCCTTTGTGACCGGGACATCACTGTCGACCAACTATCCAACGACCCCGGGCAGCCTGCAACCGAATAGCGGCGGCGGCGCAGATACGTTCCTGACGGTGCTGGACCCCCTGCCCAGTTGCACGATCTATCTCCCGCTGGCCAGGCGTTAGTCCCAACCCAGCGCCCCTGCGTCCGGAAATCGTAGGGCCGGTGCACCTTTCAGTGCACCGGCCCACTGGTGTTAAGAAACCCACCCGTGCCTGCAACTAACGGCCCTCTTCATCGTATAGCAAGTTGACATCATTCAGCCTTAACTTGTCAGCCATCTGTCGGCATAACTTCTGTACGCCGCATGGCACTGTGGTAGAATGGGGCTATGTGGAGGTGCATCGCAATGAAACGAGACACCGGTTTGCCTGGCGCACGCCTGGCGCTGTTTGCGTTAGTTCTGCTGCTGTTCGCGGTAGCTTCACCAGGTGCGTACGCGCAGGACAAGACCCTCTACTGGCAGCGATACGATGTGGACCTGACCGTGCAGCAGAACGGCGACCTGCGCATCGTGGAGACGCAGGAACTGGTCTTCACGAGTGGCACGTTCCGCTTCGGTCAGCGCGAGGTCCTGTATTCGCAGTTCAGCGACCTGCAAGATGTGACCGTCAGCGAGTTGGGCGGTCCGGAATACCGGTACTCCGAAGTGGACGCACCTTACACCTACCGCGTGTTCCAGGACGGCAGCTACGTCAAAATACGCTACAACTTCCCGCCGAGCGCAGACATGCGGCGCACCATCGTCATCGGCTACACTGTGACCGATGCGCTGCGCTACTACCCTGACACCGGCGTGGATCAGCTCTTCTGGAAGGCCATCCCGTCGGGCAACCCGTTCCCGACCCAGTCCTCGACCATCACGCTGCACCTGCCTGAGCCGGCCACCTTCACCAACTACGGTGTCTACGGCGCGGACGCCGAGGCCGATTTCCAGCCGGGCCAGCGCGACGCCACCATCCGCATCGCGGACCGCATCCGCGCGGGGCAGGAGGTGGAGGTCGTCGCGGAGTGGCAGCACGGCATCGTCACGGGTCAGCCGGCCCCGTGGCAGGCAGAGCTCGACCAGGCGGCGGAGGTGCGCCGTCAGGAAGAGCAATTCCGCACACAATGGGGCCCAGTGTTCGACCTGGGGTTCCTGGCCCTCGGCGGCCTGCTCGCCATCGGTGGTCCCGTGGTGCTGTACATCTGGTGGTATCGTCGCGGCCGCGACAAGCCGGTCGGCCTGGTGGCCGATTACCTGCCGGAGCCGCCGTCCGAGTTGCCGCCGGGCATGGTCGGCACCCTGCTGGATGAGCGCGCAGACATGGAAGACATTATGTCCACGCTGCTGGACCTGGCACGGCGCGGCGTGCTGGAAATTGAAGAGGAAAAGGAGCCGGGGTTCCTGGGCATCGGCAGCACCACTGACTTCATCTACCGGCTCAAGCCCAACGATGTCGTGCTGCGCCCCTACGAGAACCTATTCGTGAAGTCGTTCTTCGGCAAGAAGGACGAGGTCCGGCTTTCCGATTTGAAGAACAAGTTCCACTCATATCTGTCCGGCCTGCGCAGCGCACTCTACCAGGAAGTCGTCAGGGAAGGGTTGTTCAAGGAAAGCCCGGACGCGGTCCGCAGTCGCTACGGCTGCCTGGGCATGGGTGCCCTCGGCGCGACGTTCTTCGCCGGGATGTTCCTGCTCGGCATCGCGGGTAGCCTGTCATCGTTCGCCATCTGCATCCCGCTCGGCCTGGGCGTGACAGCCATCGGCCTCATCATCCTCGCCCGCTACATGCCGGTGCGCACCGAGCGCGGGGCCGACGAATACGCGCGCTGGTCGGCGTTCAAACGTTACCTGCAGAACCTCGAGAAGTACACGAAGGTCGAAGAGGCCACGGACATCTTCAGCCAGTACCTGCCGTATGCCGTGGCGTTCGGCCTGGAGCAAAGCTTCATCCGCAAGTTCGAGAAGGTCGAGGCCCCGCCGCCGACCTGGTGGATTCCCTACGGCTACCCGCGGCCCTATTATGAGGGCGGTGAATGGGGCGGCGGCACGCGCTCGACGCGCGGCGGCCCGGTCATCGGGGGCGGCGGCATGTCCGGCGGCTTCCCCGGCGGCGGCGAGGGCAGGGGCGGAACGCCTTCGATGGGCGACATGTCCCGCGGCATGGGCCAGGGCCTGGCCGGCATGAGCATGGGCCTGGGCACGATGCTCTCGCAGGCCTCCCGCACGCTGACCAGTGTACCGCAATCCACCTCCGGCGGCAGCCGAGGCTGGTCGAGCGGCGGGGGCGGCTTCTCCGGCGGCGGGTGCGGCGGGCTGCGCGGCGATGTCCACGGTTTGCAGCGTAACGAACTCCGCCGCCACCCAGCCCAGCTCGCGTCCGCTCTCGCCGATCTGGATCCAGTCGCCGGCCTCGGTGCGGCCGATCACATCGAATTGCTGGCCCTGGTCGACGGTCTGCACGAGTTGCGCGTTGGGGTCAGGCTGGCTGCGCACGTTGAGCACCGTCGCCGCGATGACCGCCACGGTTTTTTGTGTATCCGCGGGCGTGGGGTCGCTGCCTTGTTCCTGCGCAGGGGGAGCGGCAGGTTCGTCCGCGCTGGCTGGCGGTTGCGGCGTAGCTGCCGGCTGGGCCGCGGCCTCTTGACCGATAGGCGTCTTGGTCGGCGTTGCTGTCGGTTCCGCCCGCTCGCGGCCACAGGCGCCGAGCGCCAGGATCGCCAGCAGCAGGAAACTCGCAACGAGCAAGCGCCGCAGGTGTGTCGTAGTCATCATTGTCCCGTCCATCTCTCGTGTGCTCTGTGTTCAGCTTCTATTTCGGCATGGCCTTTAGTGCATGGTAAACGGGCAGCGGCTGGTAGTCGTTGCCGACAATGCCCCACTGCGCCTTTTCGGTGCCGTCCGCCACGACGCGGAAATTCAGGTTCCAAAGGAAGGCCGGGCCGACCCAACCCCAGTTGCGCATCATCGTATACGCTTCGACCGTCCAGGCGGATTGTTCGTCGAAGCCGTTATCGTTGGCGTAGGCGTAGCGCGGGTCGAAGGCGCCGCCTGCGGCCCAACCGAATTCAGTCGGCCAAATGCGCTTATTGGCGTCGCCATAGACGACCATGATGTTGCGATAGCCCTCCATAGTGCTGCGGAAGGACCACGAATGGTGCGGCGTATCGCAGGCCCCGTTGAACGTGTTGCCCGTCTGCTGGATCACGCTGCACGCTTCTTCCCAACGCACGCTGGGAGGCACGTTGTAGCCGCTGGGGTGGGCGCCGATGCCGTCCGCATAGGCGGCGAGGCCGTTTTGGTACATGCCCTCCAGATAGGCGAAGTCGTCCATAGCAAAGGGCGGGTTCGACCCGGCGGGCGTCAAGGCGCCGCTGATGACGAGCATCTCCGGGCAGGCGGCCTTGATGCTGGCGTAGGCGGGTTTGAGGAGGTTCATGTACTCGGCGGGGTCGAGCGGCTTGTTGCCCCACTCATAGTGCAGGTTTTGCTCGTTCCAGATTTCGATGGCCTTGAGGGAGGTTCCGCAGAATTGGCCGGCCATAGCGCCCACGAAGGCGGCGTAGGTGTGCGGGTCGGCGGGCGGGCCGCCTACGCTGCCGTCAAAGCCCGGCTCGCGCGCCCATTCCGGCGCGTTGACGACGCTGAAGAGCACGTTGATGCCGCGGTTGTTGGCCTCGCTGACGATGCCGCCTAGCTCGCCGAAGCCGATGGCGCCGGGCTGCGGCTGAAACAGTCTCCACTCCACTTGCTGCTTAATCCAGTTGAAGCCGAGGTCGTTGACGGCGTTAAGCGCGGCGCCGGCGCCGCCGCCAAGCAAGTGCGCCTGGACGCCATAGCCGAAGAAGCCTGCCCCCGAAGGCGGCGGCGCGACTGGGTCGGCTGCGGCTGCGGCTTGCACCGCCGGCTGCTCCGCGGCGGGTGCGGGCGTAGGCGCCGGCGGCAGTTCGTCTTCCGTCAACACGGCCAACCCATCCGTGGGACCGGTAAGGTTGACCAGGCTGCCGAAGATCCAGGCCGGTTCTTCCGTCTCGCTCACGCGAACCTGGAGCCACTCCCGTCCTGGGGCGAAAGCCAGAACCTCAAAGGCAGAGCCGGCAGGGGCGCTGCCTGCCACCGCGTATTGTGTGCCCGGCCCGGCGCGCAGGTTCATCCGTTCCGGCTGGGTGATAGCCATGGGGACGGTTGGCGTTGCTTGCGGCGTCGGCGACGACTGCACCGCGGCGGGTTCTTCTTCCGGATCTTGCGCCGGGACGTCGACGGCTTGGACGGAGGCCGTCACGGAGCTCGTCGCCGTCACGGTTGCCGTAGGCACGAGTAGCGGCGACAACGCCGGCCCATCCAGATCAGGCGGCGCGATGGCTGTTGGCGTGACCGTTGGCGCAGCGGCGGGCGTCGCCGGTTCGCTCAGGGCGGCAACTGCGCCCGTCCTGGGCTGTGCTGTTGGTGTAGGCGTGGGTGTGGGAAGCAGCACGAACGTCTCTTCCGTCTCGGCTGCGCGTTCGGCTGGGGCCGGCTCTGCGTCTGTCTCCTGCTCGTCGCTCGCCAGGCGGATGAACTCCGCGGCAACCCAGCCTGACGCATCTCCGTCGACCTCGCGCACCTGCATCCAGACGCCGTCGTCGCTGGCGCCGAGGACCTGTACTACGTCGTCCGGATCGAGTTTGGTCACGATATCGAAATCGGCGCCGGGTCCGCTGCGCATGTTGAGACGGGTGTCCTCGGTGTTCACGACGCCTGTCTGGCTGGCGCGGGCGGCCGAACGAGCCGCGTTGCGCACGGCTTGCGGGATGGATTGGGCCGAGAGCGGGGACAATGAGACGGCGAAAAGTCCGATTACCGCCAGCAATACGCCGGCGACATAGCGAAGGCGAAGAGATGGTCTAGGTGCGAGAAACCTCATGATCGGCCATTCTCCTGATAAGCATCAAATAGGTATCAACGGGATCGCTGCATGATGGGGATATCGCCCACATAAACGCCAGGGCGACCACGCCGTCGCCCTGGCGAAACTGGGTGTAACTGCTAGAGAATACGGCTCTGATGGAGCCGAAGGTGCGCCCTGCTCACGCTTGCCCTCCGGGCGGCCTGTAGTTACTTCGGCATGGCGGCCAGGGCGCTGTAGGCGGGCAATGGGTTCCACGAGTTGTCGACGATGCCCCACTGCGC
This sequence comes from uncultured Anaerolineales bacterium, assembly GCA_964614645.1. GTDB lineage: Bacteria > Chloroflexota > Anaerolineae > CG2-30-64-16 > CG2-30-64-16 > MWBF01. The sequence goes on along the minus strand of CAZTMA010000026.1, from coordinate 2,622 downwards.
TTTTTCGGTGCCGTCCGCTACAACGCGGAAGTTCAGGTTCCACAGGAAAGCCGGACCGACCCAGCCCCAGTTTCTCATCATCTGGTAGGCTTCTACGGTCCACTGCGCCTGCTCTTCGTAACTGTTGTCGTTGGCGTACTGGTAGGCGGAGTGGAAGGCGCCGCCTGCGGCCCAGCCGAACTCCGTTGGCCAGATCTTCTTGTCGCCGGCGCCGTAGACGTTCATGATATGGCGATAGCCTTCCATCGTGCTGCGGAAACTCCACGAATGGTGCGGCGAATCGCAGGCGCCGTTGAAGCTATTGCCGCTCACCTGAATTGCTTCACATGCGCCTTCCCAGGTGACGCTGGGCGGTACGTTGTAGCCGCTGGGGTGGGCGCCGACGCCGTCGATGTAGTTGTTGAGACCCGCCTGAAACATCTGCTCCAGATAGGTGAAGTCGTCCATAGCGTAGGGCGGGTTGTTGCCCGCCGGGGTGAGCGCGCCGCTGATGACATACATAGACGGGCACGCGCCCTTGATGGCGGCATAGGATGGGGCCAGCAGGGCTACGTATTCGCCCGGGTTGAGCGGCTTGTTGCCCCATTCGTAGTGCAGGTTCTGCTCGTTCCACACTTCGATGGCCTTCAGGGGGCCGCCGCAGTATTTTCCGGCCAATGCGCCCAGGAAGTTGGCGAACTTCTGCGGGTCGGCGGGCGGACCGCCGACGCTGCCGTCGAAGCCCGGCTCGCGCGCCCAGCCCGGCGCGTTGACCACGCTGAACAGGACGTTGATGCCCGAGGCATTGGCCGCGTTGATGATGCCGTCGAGTGATCCGAAGTCGATAGCGCCTTCGCTGCCTTCAAACACTTTCCATTCGACCTGTTGCTTGACCCAGTTGAAACCCATGCCCTGGATCATGCCCATCACCTGGCCTGCTTGGTCGTTGTGCACCATGTGGGCCTGGATGCCATAGCCGAACGAACCGCCGCCGCTGGGCGGGGGCGCGGCTACGGCAACAGGCGCCGCCGCCGGGGCGTCGCCGGTTTCGACGGCGGCCGCGGGGGCGGGAGCGGCAGCAGCAGCCGCCGGGGGTTCCGGCAAGTCGGATACCACAGCCAGCGCACCCATATCGCCGCTGGCGTTGACAAGCTGCCCGATCACCCAGCCGTTTGTACCGCCGCCCAGGTCGATCTGCCACCAGTCGCCGGGTTCATTCTTGCCGGTGATGTCGTAGGCGATGCCTGGGTTGATCTGTCCAAGCACCGGATAGGCCGTGCCCGGTCCCTGGCGGACGTTGACGATCTGCCCGCTGCTCAACGTCGGGGCGTCGACTGCAGCAGTCGCTTCTTCGCCTTCGGCATCGGCGGCAGCCGCTTCGGAGGCGGGCT
>CAZTMA010000026.1:0-1242 GCA_964614645.1 uncultured Anaerolineales bacterium | reverse complement strand
GCCGCACCCGTTGCCTCCACCGCGGCTGGGGCGACAGCCAACGGTCTGCCGCTGGCGTTGAGGATTTCGGTCTGGACGCGCAGTTCGCCAACTGCCGGCGCAGCCATGACGACGCGGGGGTTATTGATGGGCCGTACTTCCTGGCCGACCACATTGCCCGCCTGATCGAGGAGCGTGTACGATACGGTGAGTTGGTTAAGCACGCCGCTTAGTTCGCCGCCCTGTTGGAATTGAAGCAATACCTCCCAGATGTTCGGGTCGATATCGCCTGTGGCAGGCGTCTGGATAGAGACGTTGCGGACATTGTAATCGCTCAGGCTGTCGAGTTTGTGGGCGACGCTGCCGGCAGTCTCGATGTAGACAGTGCGTTCTAAGCCCTGGTCGTCGATGTACGTGTAATAGTACATGCCGATGGCTTCGTCCCAGATCACCTGGCTGAGCAGGCGCGGGTTGTCCAACGAGAGCGCGATTTCCTGTTCGTTGCCGCCTTCGCTGATGACCTGGGCTAGGAGAGGCCGCAGCGCTTCGGCATAGCCTTTCGGGAGCAGGTAGTTGCCCGAGCGTTCCACGGATTGGGCGGGCAATTCTATCTGCAACTTGCGCCGCTCGACCTGGCTCGTCGCAAAGCGGAGCAGGTCATCCATTTGGCCGTCGGGCGCATAGGCCATCGGGTCAACCGGCGCCGGCACGATCAACCGGTCAACGACCGCGCCCAGGCCCGACCAGTCGAAGCCGAGCGTGTCCCACGAATCTGCCGATATTTGCGAGGGCGCCTCGACGCGCACGGCTAGAGTCTTGTTGTTGGCGTGCAGGCGCTCAGCCAGCTTGGAGACCAGGTGCACGTAATCGGCGCGTGCGCTGGGCACAGCATCGATGCCGCGGTAATCCAGCACGACGCCCACATAGCCGTTTCTGTCAACGGTCTGTTCGACCGCCATCAACTGGTTTTCCTGTAGGCCGGGATCGATCAACAGGTTGTTGATCAGGTCCGTACGGACGACATCTCCGTCCCAGTTGCGGATGACGGGCATGGTGTTGCCGGAGTTTATCGGGGCGGCGCCCTCCAGAGCGCCGTCGCCGCGCAGAAACAAGCCTGCCTTGGCCTCGTTTGCGACATAGGCGTTTTCCGGCAAGGCGCCTTCCGTCCCAAGGTTCAGCGTGACGGCCGGCACAGCAGGCGCGGTTTGCATGACCATAAACGAATCCGGCACAAAGGACAGGTTCGCCTCAATAATATCTTGA
>CAZTMA010000025.1:26902-44461 GCA_964614645.1 uncultured Anaerolineales bacterium | reverse complement strand
GTGTCGGCGGGGAAGTTCGTTGCGCCGGCCAACGAGAACTGGCAAGTGGACCACCTTCGCACGTTCGCCAGCGACCACAAGTTGTACCTGATCGAGTGGACTGCGGACGGTGCAACCTATGGGAACCACTACCTGGCGGGGCAGCCGCCGTTCTCGCTGGAGCAGTACCGTGCGTGGCTGGCCGAGATTGCCGCGCTGCCGCGGGCATTCGACGCGGCCGCGGTTGCACTGTGAGGGACGAATGAGCATCTATGCGATTGACCATGTACAGCTTGCCATGCCGCCCGGGGAAGAGGAACGGGCGCGGGCGTTCTACATGGGCGTGCTCGGCTTCAAGGAGACGCCGAAGCCTCCGCAACTCGTAGGCCGTGGAGGCGTATGGTTTGAGCAGGGAGCAGTGCGCCTGCACTTGGGTGTGGAGCCGGGGTTCCGTGCGAGCGCAAAAGCGCATCCCGCGTTGCTCGTCGACGACCTGTCCGGGCTGCTGGCGCATTGCGAAGCTAACGACGTGGAAGTCACGCGCGACGTACCGCTGGAAGGCTACGACCGCGCCCACATCCGTGATCCGTTCGGGAATCGGATCGAGTTACTGGAAGCAGTCAGCTAACCCGAACCTTAAGGTCGACCAGAGATGTTGTAGGAAGCTTCAATTTCCCGAAGAACCGCCGCAAGGTCGGTTGGGGATGCAGGGGTTGCGCTTGCGTCTTGCCCGGTATGCCTGTGATGGGGAAAGCCGGATAAACCAGGGAAGTGGGGCGTGTCGTCATAGCGAAAAATCAGAGTACCGTCAGCCTTCTGATGGTGATAGCTGTACATGTGCCGGACAAGGCCCGTCTGTGCTTCGATGAGTTCTCGAAAGAATAGGGCTGATCCATCCGTGAACACCAGTTCACCGCGGATCAGCCCTGTACGAGAGGTTCGCTTGTCAAGCAGCACATTGGCCGAATGTACGATGGGAGAGCCAGCGACAGCATCCAGCAACGATTGGAAGTACTGCTCAATCAACCGTCGCCTCCTGAAGGGCCTGATACTGGCTCTCCAGGATCTCCAACATTCCTAGCTCCATCCGCCAGTCGGTGAATTCAACTGTCTCAGGCAGTTCACCAGCGCGTAATCGCCGCTCAAACTCGACCGAAGTCATCTTGTGCTGAGCTTCGTACCCCGCCAATTTCTCGCGCGTCTGACGGATGCCCAGAAGAAGCATTCGCCTTTCATTGTCCAGGGCTGACTCTACGATGGGCTTGAGCATTGCCCGATCCCGTGTTTTGATCGTTAACCGCTGCGCTACAGCCATAGGCTACCATCCCAACGTCTGGTTTCACTTCAATTGTAAGGGTCTTGTATCCGTTCGTCAAACATACCCGGCGACGTATGAACACGGATAAACGGATACAACGACCGGCGCCATTCGTTTATCCGTGCGTATCCGCGGCCCCGATTATCTACCATCCTGCAGCGCGCGCCAGACGCGCTCGGGCGTGAGCGGGATGACGGGCGTCTCGATGCCGGTCGCGTCGTAGACTGCATTCGCGACCGCCGGCGCGACGCCGTCCAACGGTATCTCTGCAACCGCCTTGACGCCGAAGGGGTGCGTTGGCTCGTAGGTCGGCACGAAGCGCACCTGGAGCTCGGGCATCTCGTCCGCGGTGAAGATGCGGTAATCCCCGAAGCGCGGGTTAACCAGACGACCCCGCTCATCGAGCACCATTTCCTCGCACACTGCGTAGCCGAGCGCCTGCGTCATGCCGCCCTCGACCTGGCCGGTCGCGGTGGCCGGGTTGACGATCACGCCGCTGTCCAGCACCATGACCAGCTTCTCCACCGTGACCTGCCCCGTCTCGATATCCACCACCACATCCGCGAACTGCGCGGCGAAAGGAGGCGGGCTGTCCGGGCTGACGTGGGAACCGACCGCCATGATCTGGTGCTGGTCGCTGTGGTGCAGGCTCTCCAGCGCGACCTCGGCCAGCGTCACGCTCCGGCCGTCCGGCGCCCACGCCTGCCGTTCGGCCAGCATGATTTCCTCAGCGGGCGCAGCCAGCAAGCGTGCAGCCACCGCCCTGATCTGCTCCGCAACCCCGCGCGCGGCCTCGACGACCGCCGCACCGGAGATGTAGGTCGTGCTGGACGCATAGGCGCCCTTGTCGAACGGCGTGAAGTCCGTGTCTGACGAGTACGTGATGAAGTCCTCCGGCGGGCAGCCGAGCACCTCCGCGGCCATCTGGGTCAACACCGTGTCAGAGCCGGTCCCCAGGTCCGTGGCGCCGACAAGCAGGTTGAAGCTGCCGTCGTCGTTCATCTTGATGCTGGCCGCGCCCATGTCGAGGTTCGGAATCGCGGTCCCCTGCATGACCAGCGCGACGCCCTTGCCGCGACGGAGGTGGTCCTTCGACTGCGTCCCGCCGCTGGCGGGCCTCCGCTCAAGATGCTCGGTCCACCCGCTCAGCTCTGCGCCGATGCGCGCGCACTCGTGGATCGCGTTCGTGCGGATCATCTCCGGGTGCGCCGCGCGGCCCTCGCTCCAGGCCTTCGCCATCGGGTGTTCCTCGCCCGCCTGCAGGACGTTCATCAGCCGGAACGCCAGCGGTTCCAGCCCCAGGCTGCGCGCAACGCGCTCCATGTGACATTCGAGCGGATAGAAGCCCTGGGGCACGCCGTAGCCACGATATGCGCCGGCCGTCGGCGTGTTGGTGTAGACCACATCCGCAACGAAGCGGATGTTGGATTGCCCGTCCGCGCCCCTGTTGGCAGGGTAGAGGGACATGGCCTTGTGGCCGGTGTTGCCGGTCACGGTCAGGGCATGGTTGCCGTATGCGCCCGTGTCGCTCAGCACGCGCATCTCATTCGCGACGATCCGGCCGTCGCCCATGACGCCCGTGCGCATGGTGACCCGCATCGGGTGGCGCGAGGTGCTGGCGAGGAACTGCTCCTCGCGCGTATACTCCATCTTGACCGGCCGCCCGGTCGCGATGGTCAGGTGCGCGCAGATGTCCTCGATCAGCACTTCCTGCTTATTGCCGAAGCCGCCGCCGATGCGCGGCTTGATGACGCGGATGCGCTTGATGGGCAGGCCGAGCACCGGCGCCAACATGCGCCGAGCGTGGAACGGCACCTGCGTGCTCGTCCGGATGACCAGCCGGTCGTTCTCGTCCCAGTAGGTGATGCACACCATCGGCTCGATGGGCGTCTGCTGCACCTTCGGGACCTGATACTCGCCCTCGAAGACATAATCCGCCGCGTCCAGCGCGGCATCCACGTCTCCCAGCTCGATGCTGATAGCCGCGGCCAGGTTGCGCGCCGGGTCGCAGTCTGCAAACGGCACATACTCCGGCTCATCGTGGATGATCGGCGCGCCGGACGCCATCGATTCGCGCGGATCGAGAATCGCGGGCAGTTCCTCGTATTCCACCTCGATCAACTGCAGCGCACGCTGCGCAATCTCCTCGCTCTCCGCCGCGACCGCGGCCACGCGGTCCCCGACGCAGCGCAGCTTGCGATCCAGGCTGAAGAAGTCCAGCGGGCCGGGGATGGGGTCGGATTGGCCCGCAGTGGAGTGCACCACGCGTGGAATGTCAGCATAGGTCAGCACCGCATGGACGCCCGGCAGCGCGCGCGCCCGTGATACGTCGATGTGCTTGATGTAGCCGTGTGCGATGGGGCTGTGCAGCAGCTTGCCCACCAGCATCCCGCGCATCTCCACATCGGCCACGAATGCGGGCTTGCCCTGCGCCAGCTTGACCGCGTCGACCTTCGGCTCCGCCGTGCCGACATAGCGGTTCTCCGCGGGCGCAACCACCAGCGTCGGCAGCGTCACGCGGGTCTGCGTGGTCACGGGCGCGCCCGTCTCCGGCTCCACGACCTCACCCGCAGCAACCGCCATCCGGTCGCCCGCGGCCGGCGGCACCTGCCGCGTCTCGTCGGGCATGGGCAGCTCGGGCGGCGGGATACTGCCCGGAATGACCGGAGGCTCTTCCTCCCCGCGCAGGATCGCGGCGGCGCGCAGTACAGCCTCCACCGGCTTGACGTAGCCGGTGCAGCGGCACAGCACGCCCGACAGCGCGTCGCGCACTTCGGCCTCGCTCGGGTTGGGATTCTGCTCCAGGAGTGCCTGGGCCGCCAGCAGTTGGGCCGGGGTGCAGTAGCCACACTGGATCGCGCCCGCCTGGATGAAGGCCTGCTGCAGCGGGTGCAGCCCGGCGGTATGCTTCCAGCCCTGTTCCGGGTGCTCGCCCAGAGCCTCCACCGTCGCGACGTGATGCCCGCCGGCCTGCGCGGCCAGCAGCGTGCAGGAGGTCACGGGCACGCCGTCGAGCCGCACGGTGCACGCGCCGCATTCGCCCGTCTCGCAGCCGTGCTTGACGCCAAACACGCCGTGGCGGCGCAGCGCATCCAGGAGCGACTCGTTCGGGGCCACCTCCCAGGTCTGCGGCTTATTGTTCAGGGTGAATTCGAGCAGCATCACGGCCTCCTTGCCTGTGACAGCGCACGCCGCGCCAGCACGACCGCCATCTCCCGCCGGTACTCGCTCGAGCCGCGGAAGTCGCCCGCCGGGTGGACGAGCGGGGCAAGCAGCGCCGTCGCATCAGCGATAAGGTCCGGCGTCAAGGGCTGTCCGGTCAACGCGGCTTCCACGACCGGCACGCGTACCGGCGCAGGCGCCACTCCGCCCAGCACCAGGGCCACGGCAGTGCAGCGGCCCTCCTGCACTGTCAGCGCGGCGACTGCCAGCACAATCGGCGCATCCGCGGGCGTCCGTGCGACCGTTTCCAGCCCATAGCCCGTTGCGGCGCCGGCCACCGGCACGCGCAGCCCGGTCACGATGGCCGGTGCGGCCAGCAAGGTCGCGCGTTGGTCCAGGAACTCCGCATAGGGAATGACCCGTTCGCCGGCCTGCGTCGCGAGCACTACTTCAGCATCACACGCCAGCAGAGCGACCGGCAGCGGGTCGTTGTCCGCTGCGACGACGGCTGCACCGCCGACGGTCGCCCGGTTGCGCTGCACGTTGCCGCCCCACCGCTGCGCGCACTGGCCCAGGATCCATTGTAGGGGCGAGGTCTCCTCGCCCGAGGTCTCCTCGCCCGCTGCCAGCCGCGCCCGCGTCACGAGCGCGCCGATGTGCAGCATCCCGCGGTCATGCTCAAACGTGAGTTGGTCCAGGCCTAGCCCTTGCAGATCAACGACGGCTTCGATGGTGGGGTCCGCGGAGGCCAGCAGCGTGTCGCCGCCGGCCACGACGACCGTGCGGATGCCCGGCCGGGCGAGGAGCGCCAACGCGTCGCCCAGCCTGCGGCCCTCCGCCGCGGGCCGGTGATATTCGCGGAGGTTGAGTAACATCGCAGAGCACCTCCAGAGGATTCATTAGTGCAGATTATAGCACAGCCGCGGCGGGCGCCGACAATCCCCTGGCGCTCAGAGGTTTCCTGTTCGTAGTAGGCGCTTCAGCGCCCGTGCATGATCTGGCGCTGAAGCGCCTACTACAAACCCACTATCCGCCGGTCCCGGCATAGGCTCGCTTCAGCTCACTGATGTCCAGCTTGACCATCTTCAACATGGCCGCCATCACCCGGCCGGCCTTCTCCTGATCCGGGTCCTGCAGCAGCTCGTTCAGGATGCCGGGGACAATCTGCCACGACACGCCGAACTTGTCCCTGAGCCAGCCGCACGCGTCCGGCTGTCCTCCCTCCAGCAGCCTGTCCCAGTAGTAGTCCACCTCTTCCTGCGACTGGCAATCCACGTAGAACGAGATGGCCGGCGTGAAGGCGAATTCCGGTCCGCCGTTCAGCGCCACGAACTTCTGCCCGAACAGTTCAAAAGAAACCGTCAACGCGGAACCCTCCGGTCCTGGTCCCTCGGGCCCGAAGCGCGCCACGTCGGTAATGCGCGCGTCCTTGAAGACCGAAGTGTAAAAGTCGGCAGCCTCTTCGGCCTGCCCATCGAACCACAGAAACGGCGTAATCTTCTGCATGGTACTACTCCTGCTCCATACGAATGTCACACTAGCAGGACGCTATTATACCACAAAACCGCACAAATGTTCCTTAAAGTTTCCTTGCCCGGCGCGGAGGCTCATGCTACACTACACGCCGAGGTAAATCAGCCTATGTCACGTCTTATCCGCAAGACTCTGCTGGCCGCAGGCGCGGCGGCAGGGCTTGCGCTGCTGTATGGCCGTTACATCGAACGCGGCCGGGTCCGGCTGGACCGCTTCACCGTGGAGGTGGATAAGCCGGGACTGCCCCCCCAGGGCATCACGATCCTGCATCTTTCCGACCTGCACATCCGCAAGCACGAGCCGGTGCAGGCGACCAAGCTCGCGCGGCTGCACCGGCTGCTGGCAGACGAACCCTACGACATCCTCGCGCTGACCGGCGACCTGATTCACAACATGGCGGGGCTGCCCACCGCCGTCGCGTTCCTGGTGAAGCTGAACCCCCGCCTCGCGGCCTTCGTCGTTCCCGGCAACCGAGACTACCTGGAGTCGAGCTTCCGCGCCTTACTCGGCACGCCGGCAGAGCGGCAGGGGCTGTCGCTGGTTGAGCAGACCGCGCTCGCGGCTCGCAAGATAGGCCGAGTGTTGCGCCGCTTCGTGCGCAACGAGGGCGGGACGGCTAAGGCCCGCGGTGCTCTCGGATTGCGGGAGAACGATGTGCCCGCGCTGCTGGCCGCGCTGGCTGCGCAGGGCATCCAGCCGCTCGTCAACCACAACGTGCACCTCTTCGCAGACGGCCTGGACCTGTGGGTTGCAGGCGTCGATGACCTGGGCAACGGGAAACCCAATCTGGCCGCGGCGCTGGCGGGCATTCCGGGGGATGCGCCGCTGCTCCTGCTGTCGCACAACCCGGATATCTGGCTGCAGGCCAGGGCGCACCGCGCCGACCTGACCCTCTCTGGCCACACGCACGGCGGGCAGATTCGCCTGCCGCTGCTCGGCTCTGTCTACCGGCAGGGCACGCACCTGGGCCGGCAGCGAGCCGCCGGCTGGTTCGAACGGGGGCAGGCCAGGATGTTCGTGAGCCGGGGCCTGGGCGAGAGTTTCCCGTTGCGCCTGGGCGCGCCGCTGCAGGCCGCGCTCATCCGGTTGCTGCCTGAGCCCGTGTTGCGGCCGGTTGCTGACCGAGCCGCCGGAGAAACGGAAGTGGCCCGGCCGGCCCAAGCGCCGGGCGAGACCGGCCACAACGCCGAGCCCTTCACCCTCCGGACGGCCAGTGAGACAGACATGGAGGCGCTGCTCGCGCTTTACCGTCAATGCGAGGACTTCCTTGCGCTGGGGCCGCGGCCGCACGCGTCCGTCGAGATGATCCGCGGTGACCTCGCCCTGTCCGTCGAGGACAGCGGCGCCTTCTGCGGCATCTATGCGCGGGGCGGGGAGCTGGCAGGCGTCGTCGATTTTACGCCGGGCGGGCGCCGGGGCAACGCACAGGAAGCGCACATCGAGCTGCTCATGCTCGCGCCGGCGTATCGCGGCAGGCGACTGGGCGAGGCGGTCGTCCACGCGGTCGAAGCGACCATCTGGCGGGCGGCGGACGTGCAGGCCATTGCCGTCGAGGCACAGGTCAATAACCCCGGCGCCATCCGCTTCTGGCAGCGGATGGGCTACCGCATCATCAGCGGCCCGCACGCACAGGCGGATGGCACGACGTCCTGGTATCTGCGGAAGGAGCGAGCATGAGCAAGGCGAAACGCTGGCTGGCGGGGGGCGCGGCGGCCGCGCTGGGCGGCGGCCTCCTGGCGCTGGCCTACGCGCGCATTCACGAGCCCCAGGCTGTCAGGCTGGATCGCTATACGGTGGAGAGCGACCGGTTGGGGCTGCCTCCCGCGGGCCTGACCATCCTGCACCTGTCCGATTTCCACTTCCGCGCGGGCGGTGCGCTGCAGGCGCGCAAGATTGCCCGGCTGCTCGACCTACTGCGCGATGAGGACTACGATGTCGTGGCGCTGACCGGCGACCTCATTCACGACTGGGCAGGACTGCCCGTCGCGCTGGACCTGATTCGCCGCTTGCGCCCGGCACACGGGGCCTTCTTCTGCCCCGGCAACCACGACTATGCGGAATACTCGGTCTGGGGCGTCTTCGGGCACACCTGGCACGAGGGCGATGCAGAAACCACCGTAAGGGACAGGGGGCCACTCCTCCTGCGCGGCATCAAGGCAGCGCAGCAAGTTGGCGATTTCGTGCTGAAGGTGGCCCGCAACGACCTCGTGCGCCTGCCGGTCGCGTTCAATGACCTGAGCGCCCTGCGGACCGCGTTAGCGGATTGTGGCGTCGAGACGCTGGTCAACGCAGCGGTGCCGCTGCGCGTGGGTGAGAGTGATATCTGGTTTGCGGGCGTGGATGACCTGCTGGAGGGCCAGCCGGATCTGGCGGCCGCGCTGCGCGGCGCACCGGCGGATGCACCTTTAGTGCTGCTGGCACACAACCCGGATGTGTGGCTCGACCCGGCAGTTCGTCGTGCGGACCTGGTCCTCTCCGGCCACACCCACGGCGGGCAAATCAAGCTGCCCCTGCTCGGCGTGGCACACACCCAGGGCACACACTTGACGCGGCAGCAGCCGGCCGGCTGGTTCGCGCGCGGGGGCCAGCGCATGTTCGTCATTCGGGGGCTGGGCGAGAGCATCCCTCTGCGGTTCGGCGTGCATCCACAGGCCGCGCTCATCCGGTGGCTGGCGCGGACGTGACAAGGTGAAGAGGTGACAGGGTGATGGGGTGAACAGGAGTAAGGGCGAGGAGACCTCGCCCCTACCTTGGATCGGCTCTACACGGTCAGCGTTGGGTCGCCCACCACGGGCACATTTACCGGCCCGTCTGCCCCCTGCCAGCGGACGCACCGGCGGGCGGGGGGAATCGGGCGATCCTGAAACGGCCCGCCGGGACAGCGACAGAACGCGTGCAGCCGGGGCACCTGCCCGTCGCCGTTGCTGCGGAAGAACTCGACGAACGCGCAGTTGTCACAGCTGCCTGCCGGTTGCTGCCGTCGCAGCCGCGGCAAGAACCTCGCCAGCCAAGCTAACACGTCGACACTGAGGACCCCTACTCGTCGCGGGAACGCCACAACGCGGGCGGCCGCTCATACACCAGCCCGCGCTTGGTGTCCATGACGATGTGCATCCCGTCGGTCAGTGCATCGATGCCTTCCTCCACACCGACAACCGCGGGAAGCCCCAGCTCCAGTGCAGCAAGACGGCAATGGGCCTCGGGTCGCGCGTCCCCCGTGATCAGCCCCAGCGCCTTATGCAGCACGGGCAGGAAAGTCCGGTCGGTGTGAGCAGTGACGACAATCTCGTCCGGCTCCACCCGGACATCGGGCGACACGGGCGATTCGAGCCGCCGCACCCGCCCCATCACTTTCCGGTCGGCCAGGCCGAGGCCGCGTGCCAGGATGCGCTCGACGAGATGCACCTTCATCAAATTGGTGGTGCCGCCGCCGCCCTCCACCGAGCCGCCCGTCACCACAACAACATCCCCTTCCTTCACATGACCGGCCCGCTGTGCGGCTTCCACGGCCTCGTTGATCACGGCATCGGTGTTCTGGCCGCGCTGCGAGAGCAGCGGGAAGACGCCCCAGAAAATCATCAGCTCGCGCTGCGCAAACGGCCGCGGGGTGACGGCCACAATCGGGCAGGGCGGGCGGAACCGGGAGACCGTCCGTGCGGTCGCACCGGACACGGTCGGCGTAACGATCGCGGCCGCGCTGAGGTCCAGCGCGGTCTCCACCGACGCGTGTGCGACGGCCTCGGCAAACGTACGGCCGGGCCGCGCGGCGAGCTGCTTACGGGCATCGTTCAAATGCGCGCGCTCGACCTCCTGCGTGATGCGCACCATGGTCTGCACGGCTTCGAGCGGGTACTTGCCGGACGCGGTTTCGCCCGAGAGCATGATGGCGTCTGAGCCGTCGAGGATGGCATTGGCGACATCGCTGGCCTCGGCGCGGGTGGGCCGGGGATTGCGAATCATGGAGTCGAGCATCTGAGTGGCCGTAATAACGGGCTTACCGGCCTGATTGCACTTGGCGATGATCATCTTCTGCAACATGGGCACGGCTTCCGGCGAGATTTCGATGCCCAGGTCGCCGCGCGCGACCATGATGCCATCTACTGCCGCAATAATATCGTCGATGTGGATGATCGCCTCAGGCTTCTCGATTTTGGCAATGACCGGTGTCTGGCGGCCAAACGCCGAGAGCTGGCGAATCTCGGCCTTGAGGTCCCAGACCTCGGCTGCCGTCCGCACGAAGGAGAGGGCAATCCAGTCCAACCCCTGCTCGATAGCGAAGGCGAGGTCCTCGCGGTCTTTTTCGGTGATGGCCGGAATGCTGATGGCCGCGCGCGGGAGATTCAGACCCTTGTTCGAATTCAGAATGCCGCCCGTGACCACGCGCGTGGTGATTTCGCTCCCTGCCACGACGGTGACCACGAGCTCTATCAGGCCATCGTCGATCAGGATGCGATCCTCCGGCTCCACCACTTCCGGCAGGCGCTCGAACTGCACAGGCACGCGGCCGGGCGCGCCGACGATGTGGTCCGTGGTGAGGATGAGCCTCTCACCATTGGGGAGGAAGACGCCCCCTTCCTGCATCGTTCCGACGCGGAGCTTGGGGCCCTGCAGGTCGCCCAGGATGGCCACGGGTTTGCCGACCTGTTCTGCGACAGAGCGGATGCGCTGAATATCCTGGAGGTGAGACTCACGGTCGCCGTGCGAGAAATTCAGGCGGGCCACATCCATGCCCGCTCGCATCAGGCTGGCCAGCATCCCCGGTTCTCTGCTCGTCGGGCCGATAGTACACACGATCTTGGTGAACAGATGCATCGGACTCCTCCACTCTCCCCTGATAATGCGACTGCCGCCAGCTTGTAGGACCACAGCGCCCGTCACAAGCTCAGAAGTATGCTTCCGCGTGGTCTGTGTATTGCGTGGTTGCACCAAGGCGCCGGACCCCGCAGGCGCCCGACCTTACGTCCCATGCTAACATAAAGGCTGCTCTCTGTCTAACGCACACTGACTATTGACACCGGCCTGCCGTCTCGTTATCATGGCGGTCGACAGGAGCACAGCATGAGCCAACCCACGGATGAACAACGCGCCTTTGCCCAGAGAGTCTACCGCCGGCTGATCGATGCGTACGGCGAACCGACCTGGCGGCCCTACTACGCGCCCATGGATGAGTTGGTGCTCACCTTCCTCAGCCAGAACACCAGCGACCTCAACTCGGGCCGCGCGTTCGAGGCATTGAAGGCGCGCTACCCGACCTGGCAGGCGGCAGCCGATGCGCCGGTCGCGGAGCTGGCCGACGCCATCCGTTCCGGCGGGCTGGCGGACCGGAAGGCCCCGCGCATCCAGGCGGCGCTGAGGCGCATCCGCTCGGAGCGCGGCGACTACAACATCGACTTTCTGGCCGACCTGCCGGTCGAGGAGGCCATGCGTTGGCTGCGCTCCTTCGACGGCATCGGGCACAAGACCGCCTCGATCGTCATGCTGTTCTGCTTCGGCAAAGCGGCGTTCCCGGTGGACACGCACGTGGGCCGGGTCACGCGACGGCTGGGGCTGGCTGAGCCGAAGGCGCCGGAGGAGAAGATCAAGGGGTTATGGGAAGCGTTAACGCCGCCGGAGCTGTACTATGCCCTCCACCTGAACCTCATTCGCCACGGTCGCGAGGTGTGCCATGCCGTCCGGCCTGAATGCCGTCGCTGCGTGCTGCTCGACATCTGCGCGTATCCGGATAAGACCCTCTGATAAGGTTAGTATACCTTTCTGTGTTATAATGTATCCTTATGCACATCCTTGTTCGAGCCGGTTTTTGACGGCCAAGGCCTGTGGCTGATTCTGGTATGTGAGCTGAAACGCATGACACGACCGTCTTTATCGCAGGTGCTCAGCCTGACGCTGGTGCTCGCCCTCCTGTTGCTGCCCGCGCCCGTGGGCGCACAGGATGCCGGCGCCGCCGTCGCACGGCTGCGCATCGGCGTCACGGCTGACAGCATCACGGTGCTGGGGCCCCAGGACCTTGCCGCCGCGGGGCTCAACCCGGCCGGCGTGGACCCGCGCACCTTCGCCCTCAGCAGCCTCGGCCAGCCGGTGGCCATCCACGTGACCGGCGAGACCGATGGGCGCTTCGACGCGCAGGATCGAATCTACTTCTTCGGCCAGCGCTTCCGGGGGCCGGAGATGGAGCAGAAGTACACCGATGAACGGGTGTACTGGCTCACGGCCGGCGGCACAGCAGGCCCACGCATGGGCACGCTGGATGCTGCCCCGCTCGGGAAACTGACCCCGCCGCAGGACTTCGCGACCACGCTGCGCGCTGAAGAGTCGTTCCACTGGTGGACGCTCCACCGCCTCGGCGCGGACACGCAGGACACGTGGTTCTGGGCGCAGTTGCAGCCGTCCGGCGTTGGAAACGTCATCACCGCCAGCCTGCCGTCTGACGTGCCGTACCCTGCACCGGGCACAACGGCCACCCTGCGCCTGGAGGAGCACAGCCGCGCCGGCGCAGGAAGCGCCAATCCCGACCACCGCACGACCATCGCGCTCAACGGTGCGCCGGTGCTCGACCAGACCTGGGACGGCCCGAAGGTCCGCAAGGTGTTCTCGGCCGCACTCCCGGCAGGCCTCCTGCAGCACGGCGTCAATACAGTTGAGGTGGGCTCCTGGATCATGCCCGGCGTCACCGCCGACTGGGTCTATGCCAACTACTGGGAGCTGGACTACCGCCGCCAGTTCCGCGCCTGGAACGGACAGCTCGACTTCACTGCGGAGACGGCCGGCCCGGCAGAGTATGCTGTTGGCGGCTGGACTGACGCCGACGTCGCCATCTGGGATGTCAGCGACCCGGCCCGCCCGCGCCGGCTGTTGACCACCTTCGAGCATCACGTACTGTTGCCCCTCCTGTTCCGCGGCGCGGCGTCACCGGCTGCGGGGTTGACCGGCGACGCGCGGCCGGCAGCCGACACGGTGGTTCGCTTCCGGGCGGATGCAGCCGCCGGCGCACGTTACTGGTTGCAGGCGCAGGCAGCCTTCCGCGCACCCGCATCAGTCAGCCTGCACGAAGACGCGGGGCTGCGCTCGCCCGCTGGCGGCGCAGATGCCGTCATTGTGACCTCTGCGGAGCTGCGCCCTGCCGCTGAACGCCTTGCCACCTGGCATCGCAACGCGGGCCGCCGCGCGCTGGTCGTGGACATCCAGGATGTGTACGATGAGTTCAACGCCGGCATCTATCATCCAAAAGCTGTCCCGGCGATGCTCAAGTGGGCAGCGGCCAACTGGACACAGCCCGCGCCCGCGTTCCTGACGCTCATGGGCGACGGCCACTGGAACTTCAAGGGCTTCAACCCGGCGCTCTATCCGCCGCAGCCGAACCACATCCCACCGTACCTGGCCTGGGTGGACCGCTGGCAGGGCGAAGTGCCTGCAGACGCACTCTACGGCGACCGGGACGGCGACATGGTTCCGGAGATTGCCGTGGGCCGGCTGGCCGTGAACACCCTGGCGGAAGCGAACAACGTGGTCGACAAGATCATTAGTTACGACCAGGGCGCACGGTCGGCAGCCTGGCAGCGCAAGGTGCTGTTTGTGGCCGATAACCCGGACCCGGCCTCAGGCGACTTTCCGGCCGTCTCGGATGAGATCGTCGCCAATTACATTCCGCAGGATCTCCAGGTGACGCGCGCGTACATCTCGCGCAGCACGAATCCACCGACCCAGGCCGAGATTCAGGCCGCGCGCACCACCATCTCCGACACCATCCAGTCGGGAGTCTGGATGGTGCAGTTCGCGGGCCACGGCGCGATTCCGCTCTGGACGGGCGAAGTCATCTGGACTACTTCAGATGTGCCCGGCTTACGGAACGCCACCAGCCTGCCTGTCGTCATGACATTCAACTGCCTCGATGGCTACTTTGCCCATCCCGTCACCTTCAGCCTGGCGGAGACGATGCAGCGCCACGCCGGGGGCGGTTCGATTGCGGCAATCTCGCCCTCAGGGCTGGGACTCACCGCCGACCAGCACGAGTTCCGCAAGCTGTTGATGGATGTGATGTTTAAGGAGAACGTCCGCGAACTGGGCACCGCCCTGACCATTGCCAAGCGCCAGTACTACCAACTCTTCGGCAATGACTACCTGATTCAGACCATGACCCTGTTCGGTGACCCGGCGCTCAGATTGCCGGGGCCGGCAGTCCAGTAACGGAAGTGTGATGCGACCCATGCGTGATCGTCGGATATGGTGCTGGCTGATCGTCAGCCTGATTACCGTTGCGCTCATCGGCCCGGTGCTGACGGCACGCGCCAGCGTAACGTTGCTCTACTTCACGGCCTCGCCCCTCGCCAGCACCATCGAGGTGAGGTGGGAGACGGCCACCGAACTCAACACGACCGGGTTCAACGTTTACCGTTCTGATACTGAGAATCCGGCTTCCTGGGGCAGCCCCGTCTTCACCACACCCTCCCGCAGCCTGGATGGCACGACCGGGGCCCAATACGCCTATGAGGACGGCAACGTGCAGCCCAACGTCCGGTATTACTACTTGCTGGAAGAGCTATCGAGCACCGGCAACACCCCGTTCCTGGATCGAATCGCCAGTGCAGGCGTCGGGCTGGCAACCAGCACGGCCACAATTTCGCCCACGCCCTCGCGCACCGGCACGCCCATCATCGTCGGCACGGCCACGCGCACGCGCACGCCAACTCCGCCGCGCGTGCCGACCAACCCACCGCCGCCGACGGCCACACGGCAGTTCGCGAACACGGCGACGCCCATCCCGACAGCGACCCCGACGCCGTTCACCGGTTCGGCGTTCAATTCCGCGCTGCCCACACCGTTCCAGATACCGACTGCAACGCCGCTGACTTCGTTCCAGTTGTCGTCGCCCACGCCGATGGGCGGTATTCCGCTGCAGCAGGCGCCGGCCTTCGAACTGCCGGCAACCCTGACGCCCACGCCTGAGCTTGTCGCCCTTGCACCGTCGGCCACGCCCACTTTCCTGACCGCGCAACTTGAGCCGAGCGCCAGTCCGACCGCGCTCCTGCAGGCACAACAGAACATCACGCGTACGCCCCAGGTATTCGAGCCGAGCGCAGCGAATCGTCGCGCCACACCGGCCGCGACCACTGCGGCGCGCAGTTCCCGCCTGGCCTTCACGCTCGGCGGGGGTGCGGTGCTCCTGGCAGTGCTGCTCGGCATCGGTGGGTTCGCGTTCTGGCAGCGACGGCACTAACCCCGATGGCCCCCGTGCTTTCTACCCGGTTGCGACGCCGCAGCGCGCGGCCCCTTGCGCTCCTGGTGCTGGTCCTGGCGCTGTCAGCGTTGGCCGGCTGCAGCCGTACGCCCCAAACAACGGTGACGAGCGTCAAACTCCTGGTGGACGCGGACGGCGTGTACCGGGTGACGGCTGCCGAGCTGGCCGCAGCGGGCTTCGATCTGGGTGATGGGCTGGGCGACCTGACGCTGACGGCAGGGGGCGAGCCGGTCGCCTTCGAGCTGACCGGCCAGGGCCGCAGCCGGGTGCTCCGCTTCTATGGCCAGGCGCTTGGCCCCGAAGCGCACACCGCTACCAACGTCTACTGGCTCACGCAGGGGCCGCCTGCATCCGGCGATACGCCCGGCCGCGTTGTGCCCGCCGAGGAGTCGGTTCCCGCGGATGTCACAGCCGCGCAGGTCGTGACGGCTACAGTCCACATTGAGGAACAGCTCCAGCACCGCAGCGATGCCGCGGAGGCGGGCGACCGCTGGACCTGGCAGACGCTCTTCGCCCCCGCTGACTTCGAATTCACGGTGGCCGCCCCGATACCCGCAGATGGTTCCGGGGTGCTCAGCATTCGCGTGGTCGCCAACTCGCAGGCCGAGGTCGATCCGGATCACCGCCTGACCGTCAGCGTCAACGAGAACCCGGTGGCCGATGCGACGTGGGACGGCCTGGGGCCGCACGTCATCACCGCGACCATCCCGGCAGGGGTCTTGCGCGACGGCGATAATGCGGTCCGGCTGGCCGCGCCGGGGGACACGGGCGCGCCTGCCGATGTCATTATCCTGGATCGCGCGGTGCTGGCCTACGAGCGAAAGCTGATCCTCGATGGCGAGACGCTGGCCATCGAAGGCAATGCCGCCGCCTATGCGCTGGAGCTGGCCGAGCAGCCGGCCCTGGCCTGGGATGTCACCACGCCGGCGCGGCCTGTGGCCTTGCCCCTGACGGGCGCGCAGGATGGCCGCCTGGTGCTGCCGGGCGGGGACGCCATTCGCCGCTTTATCGTCGCGACCGAGCGCGGTCTGCGCCAACCGGAAGCCATCCTCCCGGCAGCAGCGGCGGACCTGCCCGACTTCCCCGGCGGCGCCGACCTGGTGATTGTCACAGTCCCGCAGTTTCGCGAGGCGCTCCAGCCGCTTATTGAGGCGCGCACCGCACAGGGGTTGCGCGTGGCCGTCGTGGATACCGCAGCCGTGAATGATGCGTTCAACCACGGGCGCACCGGGCCGGACGGCATCCGCGGCCTCGTGCAACACGCGCTGGCCGCCTGGGAGCCGCCCGCGCCGCGCTTCCTGTTGCTGGCCGGCGATGCCAGCTATGACCCGCGCGGCTATCTCACTGCGACCGAAGCCGACCTCGTTCCCACGCGCGAAGTCTATACCACCTATTCCGGCTGGACGGCCTCAGATGTGTGGTATGTGATGCCCGGCGACGGGCCGGCCGCGAAGCCTCAGCTTGCAGTCGGGCGGCTGCCCGCGCAGACGCCGGAACAGATGGCCGTCATGGTCAGCAAGACTCTGGCTTACGAGCAGGCGGCCGGAGGCAGCGAGACCTGGCGCCGGAGCGCGCTCCTCGTGGCCGATAACGACGAGCAGGGCTTTGCGGACGAAACCGCCGACTTCGCAGCCCGCCTCACCGGCTACGACACGCAGCAGGTCACGATCGCTGACGACGGCCGCGCCACGCGGGAGCAGCTCACGGCGGCCTTCAATGAAGGCATGGGGCTCATCGGCTACTTCGGACACGGGAGCGTGGTGCTGTGGGCGCAGGAGAAGATCTTCGCGACCGAGGATGTGGCGCAACTCACCAACCGTGACCGGCTGCCCGTCGTCTTCACCGTCACCTGCCTGAGCGGCTTCTTCAGCCATCCCACCACGCCGTCGCTGGGCGAGACGCTGCTGCGCGCAGACAACGGCGGCGCAGTGGCCGCGCTCGTGCCCTCCAGCGCGGCGGTGCTGAGCGATCAGCGGCTGCTGGCGCAGAACCTCGCAGATGCACTGGCGGGCGACGCAGACACGCTCGGCGCCGCAGTGCTGCAGGCGCAGGCCGGCCTGCCGGAGGCGATGGGGGGCGTGCGCGAGATTCTGCTGACCTTCAATCTCCTCGGGGACCCGGCGCTGCAGCTGAAGCGCTGAAACACAAAAGGCTCCGTGCCTGGAGGGTGTCACCGTCCAGGCACGGAGCCTTTAGAATACCTAACAAGACTGTAGAGGCGAGGTGACCTCGCCTCTACTTATTCGACTGTTTCCTACTTCGCGTGCTCTGCCCCCAGCACAACCGGGATGGTCGCCAGCAGGATGCGCAGGTCACGGACCAACGAGCGACC
>CAZTMA010000025.1:0-26892 GCA_964614645.1 uncultured Anaerolineales bacterium | reverse complement strand
AGGTCCCCACTCAACGACCGGCCCGCAATGTATTCGATGTCATAGCTGACAATCTGGTCGAAGCTGATGCTGCTGCGACCATTGATCTGCGCCCACCCCGTCAGGCCCGGCATCGCGACCAGCCGCATCCGGTGGCGGTCAGAGAAGAAAGCGACCTCGTAATCCATGGCCGGCCGCGGCCCCACGAAGCTCATGTCGCCCTTGAGGATGTTGACCAACTGCGGCAGCTCGTCGAGGCTCGTGCGGCGCAGCCAGCGGCCCACCCGCGTGACCGTGTGACCGTTGGATGCCGGCTTATAAATGGCCCGGCCCTGCTCATCGGCCAGATGGTCTGCACCCTGGCCCCTGATATACGCCTCGGCAAACTTGCGATGGGTCTCGCTGTGGTCCTCGCCATTGGTCATGGAGCGGAACTTGTAGAAGTTGAACACGCGTCCCTGATAGCCGACCCGCCGCTGGGTGAAGAAGACCGGCCCCGGCGAGTCCAGCCGGACGGCCAGTGCAACAACGGCAAAGACCGGGGCCAACAGGATGAGCAAAATGAGTGCAGCCGAGAAATCAAACGCCCGCTTGAGATGCGGATACAGCCGGGCCGACCAAACCTCGCGCCTGGAAGCCCGTTCATGCGCATCAAGCTCGCTCTGCCAACCGAGGGGGAGTTGCCACGCAGCAGGATGAATCCGTTGATCTATCATGCCATGATTCCTAAGCGATAGATGATGTGTGGAAGCGGAGAATGACCGTAATTCACGCTCCAACAGCCGAAACTCGCAGCAACATAATGATGAATACCCTGTTTGAGCTTAAGATAGCATGTCAGCGTGAACAAATGCTGAATAGGCCAGGGCGCCAACATGAAAGTTTTGCCATCTTCGTTAATGGACCTATATCGAATGGGAAACGGGAGACTTCCGCCGCAATGAGGCCAGGCGCGGCAGAGGAGATTGTATCATAGGATGCGATGGGGTCAAAAACGAGGCGGGATTGTAGGGCGGATTGGCAATCCGCCCTACGGAGCAGTTTATCGCTTAAGCCAGGCGCGCACCCGTCGCCGGAGCACGTCGGTGTTCTTGCGCAAGTGTCCGCGCCAGTCATCTTTCCCCACGGGCCCCATAAGCTGGTTGTAGACGTGGCGTTCGGTGCGAATGGAGGCCGAACGCAGCCCCGCAAAGAACCACAACACCGGCGAGAAGACCCGCCGCCACCACGGCAGCGGCCGGGACGGAATCGGCACTCCCCACTCCAGCGCGGCAGCCGCCCACGTCAGCCCGGCCCCGAAGCCGACCATCACCATACGGTCGCCCGGCTTGATGCGCCCGGCCCGGATGGCCTCCGTCAGCGCGATGGGGATGGAGGCCGCGGAGGTGTTGCCGTATCGCTCAAGGTTAACGAAGAATTTTTCGACCGGCACGGAGAGCCGCTTGGCCGCGGATTCGATGATACGGATGTTGGCCTGGTGCGGGATGATGATGTCCAGCTCGTCGGCCTTCCACCCCGCCTTGCGCGCCACCGCCTCCGTGGCGCGGGGCACGACCGTCGTGGCGAACCGGAACACCTCGCGGCCGTTCATCTTGATGTAATGGCTGCCGTCGCTCACCGATTCGTGGCAAGCCGGGCGATGGCTCCCGCCACTGGGCACAATCAACAGCTCGCCGCCCGAACCGTCGCTGCCGAGCTCGGTTGCCAGCACGCCGCAGCGTTCGGTGCAGAGGCTGATGATGACCGCGCCCGCGCCGTCACCGAAGAGGACACAGGTATTGCGATCCGTCCAGTCGGTGATGCGCGACAGTGTCTCGGCGCCGACGACGAGCACATGGTCTGCGCTGCCGCTGCGGACCGCGCTGGCCGCCATGCTGAGCGCGTAGATGAAGCCGGAGCAGCCCGCACTCAGGTCGAAGGCGCCCGCCGCTGAGGCGCCCAGGGCATCCTGCACGAGGCTGGCGGTGGAGGGGAACGCGTATTCCGGCGTGGCGGTTGCGACGATGACCAGGTCTATCTGCGAAGGCAACACTTGCGCGACCGTCAGCGCCTCGCGAGCCGCGCGTATGGCGAGGGTCGCGGTGCTTTCGCGTTCGCTCGAGGCCACCCGCCGCTCTTTGATGCCCGTGCGCGACACGATCCACTCATCCGTCGTGTCCACCACGCGCGCCAGGTCGGCGTTGGTCAGGACCTTTTCCGGCACGGACATGCCCCAACCGGTGATCTGGGCATAACGTCCGTTGGTGGACGCTTTGAGGGGCGGCGCAATCATGCGAGCCGCCGGAAGATGACGGTGCCGTTGTGGCCGCCAAAGCCAAACGAGTTCGACATCACCACATCGAAACGGGCAGGACGCGGCTGGTTCGGCACATAGTCCAGGTCGCAATCGGCGTCCGGCGTCTCGTAGTTCATCGTCGGCGGCAAGACCTGGTCGCGCAGGGCCAGCAGGCAGAAGCCGGCTTCGACCGCCCCGGCCGCGCCCATGAGGTGGCCCGTCATGCTCTTGGTCGAGCTCATCGCCAGCCGGTAGGCATGCTCGCCGAAGACCTGCTTGACCGCAATGGTCTCGCTGGCATCGTTCAGGGGGGTGCTCGTGCCGTGCGCGTTGATGTAGTCCACCTGCTGCGGCAGGAGGTCAGCGGTTTCAAGCGCCATGCGCATGCACTCCGCAGCGCCCACGCCATCCCCAGACGGTGCGGTGATGTGGTAGGCGTCGGCCGTGTTGCCATAGCCGATCAACTCACCATAGATGCGTGCGCCGCGCGCGCGTGCGGTGTCCAATCGTTCGAGAATCACGATGCCCGCGCCCTCCGCCATGACAAAACCATCGCGGTGCTTATCGAACGGACGGCTGGCCCGCTGCGGGTCCTCATTGAAGGTACTCAATGCGCCGATGTTCTCGAACCCGGCCATGGCGATGGGCACGATCGCGGCTTCCGAGCCGCCCGCGATCATCATGTCGGCATGGCCGCGGCGGATGGTCTCGGCGGCCTCCCCGAGCGCGTGGCTGCCCGTCGCGCAGGCGGTCGCGATCGCGAGGTTGGGGCCGCGTGCACCGGTGAGGATGCTGATGTGCGCCGACGCGCTGTTGAGCATCAGGGCGGGCACGGAGAACGGGCTGACGCGGCGCGGCCCCCGCTCCAGCAGGGCGGCCTGGTTGTCGAGGATGGTCTGGATCCCGCCGATGCCCGAGCCGACCAGCACGCCGACGCGGCGGGCGTCCAGCACCTGCATGTCTACACACGCGTCGCGCAGCGCCTCAGTGGCTGCGACAGCCGCGAAGTGGAGGAACCGGTCCATGCGGCGTGCAGTCTGCCGGTCGAGGTACGCGGTTGCGTCGAAGTCCTTCACCTCAGCCGCGAAGTGGGTCTTGAAATTACTGGCATCGAACGCGGTCAGCGGGCCAATGCCGGAACGCCCCGCCAGGATGCCTGCCCACGTGGAGGGCGTGTCGTGGCCGAGAGGTGTAACCAGGCCGATGCCGGTGGCGACGATGCGTTGGGAGTCAGGAAGTGTCAAAGAGGGCCTCCGCGTATGTTTAGTCACTCGCATTAACACGGAGGTGGACCGGAAGACGCGCCGGACCTTGGCCCACAAGAAAGCACGGCGGCTGCCGGTGAGGGCAACCGCCGTGCGGATGTGACAGGAAGAGGGTCGCGTGACCCCGGGTCAGGCTACCGGGCTGCCATCCGGCGGCGGGACAGGCCCACACCCACCACGGCGACCAGCGCCAGCGCCCCCAGCCCCGCATAAAGCGGGAGGCTGTTGGTCTGCTGCGCGCTGGTGTCGGTCAGGGTGACGGCGTTGGGTCCGACCATCTCAAGCATTGGCGCAGCCGTGCCCTCAGAACTCGAGAACTCAATCTCCGCTGTGCCTACCGAACAATTGATAACCTGTAGGGCGAAGCTGACATAATTTGCACCGGTCCCCTGAACAGCAGCTTCAACGTAGTTTGAAAGCTCGGAGTTGTCATCACCTGAGAATGTAACGGTGCCGTTCAAGGCCGGAGGGGTAGCCGAGAGTAGGGGCACAGTCGCCAGGGTGGCCCCTGGGACCGGCCGCGTGCTGTTAATGTCGGTCTCTGTCCAATCGTTGGCAACTGCTTTCAGAGCAAGGGCAGAATTCGCCCCGATGTTGACGTATGTCACGGTAAACCGAGCTGTAACTGTACCAAGATCCCTGCCATCGGCCTCAGTGCCAACGTACCACTTGACATATGTTGTATATTGCGGCGTACATCCGGCTAACCCATAACTTGACTTGACAGCAAGATACTGGTCGTTGTAACCGCTAGCCGCATCAATCCATGCGTCCTCATAGGGAGGGTTATTATAAGCAGCTGCGGTCAAAGTGGTCATGGCCACAAGCAGAACAAGAATAGCAGAAACACGCAACGAACGTTTCATTAGATTACTCCCTTCTTCATCTGGTTGCCAATGAGGGTTGAGCATATGTCGGTCACAAGGTCACACCGGCGTACCGACTACCCCTCTATGGAACAATCCCCAGCCTGCTTATGGCCAGTTAACGGCGTTCAAGGTAGAAAGGATGCATACCCAGTACGGATAACCGATCTTGGTTGCAAAAGGCGTATAGACGCGCACACCGTCTACCGTGCCTCTGTTGGCACCCGGATCCCAACTGTCGAACTCTTGGCGACTCGCATTCCACTGAAGCACTTGCGAAACGGCAATCGGACTTATCCCGGCACTAATATCTTCGCCAAGCAAGTCAGCGTCGGTCAAGGTAGATTGATCAAGGGGTATAGTAATGGCGTTGTAGGTACAGCCGGTAGGACCTGCCGACAAACCGTACTTAACTGAGCCAGCAAGAGGCACATCGCCCACAAACGAAACCACGTCTGGGCTAAGACTGTCCACAAGCAACCAATACGAGCCACCAACCGCGAGGTCGAAAGGTGTGTAAACACGCACCCCATCGACCGTACCTCGATCCGCTATCGGATCCCAGCTATCGAATTCCTGGCGTGTAGTGTTCCAAGCCAACACCTGGGTCACTGATGTTCCGAGGAGGTTACCTAAGCCATCCGAATTGAATCCACCCAGACTAGTGAATTGAGCCGCAGCATCGAGTGGCATGCCGATCACATTATACTTGGACACGCCCGCCGCCGGCGCGTCCGGCTCAGCGGCCAGCGGTGCAGCAACCACCGAGCCGGCGGTCATCGGCGCCCCGGCCCCCGGCAGCGCCAACACAGCCAGCGCGCCAAGCCCCAGGAGCAGCGCAACTGCGATTATCGTTGATAACACACGTCCCATAAACGGTCCTCCTTGCGAGCCCGTCACTCCGTGCCGGTCAGGTCCAAGGGATCCGGGATGCCGACAACCGAACCGGCCCGAATCTCGAGGTCGGTCTCATACACGATGGCCGGCTGCTCATAAGGCTTGCGTTCCTGGTCAAACTGCTCCATAAATGCCTCCTGAAAATCCACGGTTCTGATTGGGTTCAGCGAGCGACCGGCGCTCACCCAGCAACTGAGAATGGGCGGAAGCCTAAACTAGCAGGCCACGCCCGGTAAGGTCGAGACAAAATGCCAGAGCATCTGCCTCCGCCTGCGGCAAATCAACCTCGTACTCCTGCGCCACCTGCCGTGCGATCTCCCCGATCGAACGACGGCCGTCCGCCAGCTCCCAGATGCGGGCGCCGACGCTGTTGAGCACGCGCACCTTGCCCTGAACGGGATGGACAAGGACTGCTTCGCCGTCCAGCAGGCGGCTGACGACGCTCTGCGCTCGGCTTGGCCTGTCGTTAAGATGCACCGCGTCTCACCTGATAAGCTGCCAAAAGCCGGGCTCCTTGCGGAAGTGCAACGCCACAGGCGGCACTGTTCGCGCCAACATGCGACAACGGCCCACCAGCTCCGGCAGGTCGGCCACAATGCCGTTGACAACGGGGCAATTCGCCACCAGTTCGGCTACGGCCACCGGGAGCGACAACGCTTCCAGGTAAACGTCCGCGTCCTGCACCAGCTTGTAGATGCCGGTTACCGGGCCGCTGCCCGCAGCGCCGCGCCCCGCACCGGTGTGCCGGGCGTCCAGGTTCCAGAACGGTGTGCCATAGGCCTGCCAACCGTCTGACGTGGGTCGCAGGAGGATGAGGTCATCGCCCAGCGCCACCGCCCCCTCAGAAAGCGCGACGACAGTTGACTTGCCACTGCCACTCTGGCCGATGAACAGGTACACGGCACCGCTCACCTGTAAGCCGGCGGCGTGGACCAACAGCCCGCCTGCATGATGGGCCAGCAGCGCACACGCTATCCGTAAGAAATACTCAAGTTGGGCGCAGGAGATCGTGCCGCGATGCTGCAACTGTGCTTGCCGATTCTCCAAAATGATTCTACCATGAATTCCTGCCGCGTCAAGTAGGTAAATGCCCCTTATAGCGCGAATCGGCGCAGCCAGCAGCGCGAGATGCGGCGCAACCTCCCCCTGGGGCGTGGCTCCTGGGGCTGCCGGCGCCGCAGCCGTGGAGTGAACCTCGACTGTCAGGTCTGCGCTGGCCGCAGGCGGAACCACGAACGCGGCGTAACGCTCGGCAGCCTGCGCGGCCAACTCAGGTGACGCACAGATGAGGCGGATATGCCAGCCGGCCAGGTTCAACCAGAGGGTCATGGCCTGATTCTAGCACAGGCCAGGGCCATGGAACAATGCTGGACAGATGGCGCCTTGCGCAGACCTCGGCCACGCGCTAGAATACACTCATCAATCCACCGGGGAGTTCCCACATGACGGTTGCCATCGAATCGGTGCTGTTATTGCTGGCAGGCATCAGCCTCGCCATCTTCGTCACCCGCGCCCTGAGCCGAGGCACGGGGCCGGCCCCCGCGGACGGCGCGCCGGCGGTCCAGCTCGTGCGCACCGCGCGTACCCCCGATGGCCGCGAAGAGACCCGCCTAGCGGTGAACGACCAGGTCATCGTCGCGGCCAGCAACGACGGCATCCGGCTGGCCGAATACGCGGACGAGGTGGAGCAACTGGAAGCAGTCGCCGCGCGGCTGGCCCGTGCGCTGGGCAGCAGCGTCCAGTTCGTGCGGCTCGGCGCAGGCGCGGAAATGGCGGAGGGCATTGCCATGCGCACGCTGCCCCGCACGACTGACGAGGAAGCCGAAGAACGCTCATCCCGGCGGCCGCACCACACCAACACAGGAGCAAGCTAGATGTTCGACGTCATCGCGTGCGGTGAGTTGCTCATCGATTTCGTCTCCACCGAGACGGGCGTCACGCTGACGGAGGCCCCGGCCTTCAAGAAGGCGGCAGGCGGCGCGCCAGCCAATGTTGCGGTTGGCGTGGCGCGGCTGGGCTATCGGGCGGGCTTCCTCGGCCAGGTGGGCGAGGATGACTTCGGCCACTTCCTGGCCGACACGCTCTCCGGCGCGGGAGTAGACACGGCAGGGCTGCGCTTCTCGCAGGTGGCGCGCACTGCGCTGGCCTTCGTGTCGCTGCGCGCGGACGGCGAGCGGAGCTTCATGTTCTACCGCCATCCCAGCGCAGACATGCTGTGGCGGCCCGAAGATGTAGACGCCGCCTATGCCGCCTCCACGCGCGTCTTCCACTACGGCTCCATCTCGCTGATCGGTGAACCCAGCCGCAGCGCGACGCTGGCCGCGCTTAACCTCGCCCGCGAGGGCGGCGCACTCATTTCCTATGACCCGAACCTGCGGCTGGCCCTCTGGCCGTCCGCTGCGGCCGCGGCCGAGGGCATCCTGGCGGGCTGGCAGCATGCGGACCTTGCCAAAATCAGCGAAGAGGAACTGACCTTCCTGACAGGCGAAACCGACCTGGCTGCAGGGGCGCGGGCGCTCTGGCACGACCGGCTCAAGCTGCTCGTGGTGACGTGCGGTGCAGGCGGCTGCGAGTACTTCACGCCGGCCAGCCATGGCCACGTGGCCGGATTCCCCGTGTCAGTGGTGGATACGACCGGCGCGGGCGACGGATTTGTGGCCGGTCTGCTGTCGGGCCTGCTGGAGTACGACTTGCGGTGGGATGAGGCAACGCTGCAGCACGCGCTGCGGTTGGGCTGCGCGGTCGGCGCGCTGGCGTGCACCGAACGCGGCGCGATTCCTGCGCTCCCGACTCGCGCGGCCGTGGATGCGTTTCTCGCAACAAGAAAGTGAGATTTCCTCACGGGGGGTGAGGCACTATTGCCCCTGCAGGGATGTGGGGGTATCCTCCAACACCGCCTCGACCGTTGACTCCTGACCGTCGCGCACGATCTGCAGCGCCACCGTCTGGCCGACCTCGGTTTCCTCGTCCAGGTACGCGTTCAGGTCCTCCCAAGCGCGCAGCGGCCGGTCGTCGATGGCCGTGATGATGTCGCCGCCCACGAAGTAGCGCCGGTTGCCCAGGATAACCTCATCGGTCGCGCTGCGGATGCCGGCCCGGTCGGCCGGGCTGTTGCGATAGAGCCGCGCCACCAGCAGCCCCGAATCCACCGGCAGGTCCAACGCCTGCGCCAGCGCCGGGCTGATTTCGTAGCCCAGCTCCTCGATGCCCAGCCAGGGATGGGGATAGCGGCCTTCGGCGATGAGCGCGGGCACCACCCGGCGCACCTTGTCCACCGGAATCGCCAGCCCGACGCCCGCCGATGTGCCCGTGGGTGAGTAGATGGCCGAGTTGACGCCGATCAGCCGGCCGCGGAAATCGAGCAACGGCCCGCCGGAGTTGCCCCGGTTGATGGACGCGTCCGTCTGAATGACCCCGCGCAACACCGAGTTCTCCGTCTCGATGGTACGGTTGACCGCGCTGATGATGCCCTCGGTCATCGTGCGCTCGAACTGGCCGAACGGATTCCCGATCGCAATGGCGGTCTGCCCGACCCGCAGCTCGGCGGATGAGCCGGCCTCCAGCGGCAGGATGCCTTCAGGCACGGCATCCACCTTCAGCACCGCGAGATCGTTCATCGGGTCCGCACCCACCACCTCGGCAGGTGATGCCACTTCCTCACCGAAGGCGACTTCGATGCGTTGTGCACCCTCGATGACATGATAATTCGTCACGATGTGACCCAGATCATCCCACAGGAAACCCGAGCCGCTGCCCTCCTCCGGATACTCGCCCCAGAAGAAACCCGACCGCAGGACCTGTGTGGTAATGTTGACCACCGCCGGCGCGGTCCGCTCGTAGATGGCGATGCGGCGCGCCTCCACGCTGTCAGCCGAACCGCCCGCAACTTCAGTCACTGCAGCCGCATCCGTCGTCGGCGCGGGTCCAGGGGTGGGCGTCGCCACCACAACGACCACCTGCGGCGTGGCCGGCAGGACGGTAGCGAGCTGCGGCAGGGTGCAGCCGCTCAAGGTCACGAGCAGCGTCAGGCTCAGCAGGATAAAGGA
This sequence comes from uncultured Anaerolineales bacterium, assembly GCA_964614645.1. Taxonomy (GTDB): domain Bacteria; phylum Chloroflexota; class Anaerolineae; order CG2-30-64-16; family CG2-30-64-16; genus MWBF01. The sequence continues at coordinate 17,564 of CAZTMA010000025.1, read as the reverse complement.
GATCTTTCTCATCGGTTCAGCGCTCTTAACACAAAAGCCCGGCACCAAGCGGATGCCGGGCTGTGAGTTGCCGTGCAACTATTGAATCCGGCGGGCCGGGCGCTCGCCCAGCGTCAGCCTCACGGTCTGTTCGCCTTCATCAGGTCGCAGGATCGTCAGGGTGATTTCGTCGCCCGGCGACTTGTAGCTCTCCAGATAGACCAGCAGGTCATCGAACTGCTGTACGGCCAGGCCGTCGATCGCGGTAATCAGGTCCCCACCGCTCTGCAGGTAGAGGCCGCCCTCCAGACCGACGCCGAGGAGGATGTTGGTATCGCGGTTGCCTGCCCGCAAGCCCGCTTCATCTGCAGGCCCGCCCTCGGCAATCGTCATCAGGTAGGCGCCGCGCACATCCTGCGGGAAGCCGAGCGCCTCGGCCCAGGCCGGGCTGTAGGTGTTGCCGCTGATGCCGAGCCAGGCGTGCGTGTACTCGCCGGTCTCGATCAGCGCCGGTACGACCCGCTGCACGATATTGATCGGGATGGCAAAGCCGACGCCCGAATTGCTGCGCACCGACGAGCGAATCTGGAAGTTCACCCCGATGACCTGGCCCCGGTCATTCAACAGAGGCCCGCCGGAGTTGCCCGGATTGATAGCCGCATCCGTCTGAATGGACAGCGGAATATTGTAGCCGGTCTGCGACTCGACGCTGCGCCCGATGGCGCTGACGATCCCGGTGGTCATCGTCCCTTCCAGCCCGAACGGGTTGCCGATTGCAATCGCCCGCTGGCCGACCTGCACTTCTTCCAGCCGCCCCTGCTCGACCGGCGTCACCTGCACGAGGTCGGGGTCGATGCGGACGACCGCGATATCGGAGTCCGGATCGGAACCCACCAGCTCCGCGGGCAGTTCGATGCCATCCGGGAAAGTCACGCGCAGCGCATCCGCCCCCTCGACCACATGGTGGTTGGTGACGATATGACCTGCCGTGTCCCATATGAAGCCGGACCCCTGGCCCTCAGGCAGAGTCTCATCAGCCGGCGTCCCCTCCTGCGCCAGGGTGGTCAGGTTGAGGATGCTGACGACCGACGGGCTGACCTTCTGGTAGATAGCCGTGAGAACCTGCGTCTCGACATCAGCATTCGGGTCGATGACGATGGGCTGCGACGGCTGTACAGGCTGGACGGGCTGCGGGATTGCGGTCGGCTGGTCTTGCCGGGGTTCCGCCTGCGGCGCCCTTTCCTCACGCTGCGGCACTTCCACGGTGACAACGCGTTCGATCACACGCGGGGTGCGGGTGGCCGTCGGCTCGCCGAACATCCGCACCGTCGGACCGACCAGACCACATCCCATCAGGGCCAAACTGACCGCCAGAACTGCGACAATCAGCGGGAGAGAGCGGGCACGCTTCATGGGGTTATACTCCTATGGCTCAATCGTTGCGGCGGCCCAAGAGGGTCACATAATAGAGCAAAGTTGCCAGCGTCTGCGCGAGCGCGGCCACGTAAGTCAACGCCGCAGCATCCAGCACGGCCTTCGCGCCTTGCAGCTCGCGGCCATCCGTCAACTGGTAGGTCTGCAGCAGCTGCAGCGCCCGCCGGCTGGCGTTGAACTCCACCGGCAAGGTCACCAGGGCGAACACTGCGCTCGCGGCAAAGAAGATGACGCCCAGCCACGCCAGGCTCAGCATGTTGAACAGGAAACCGATCAGGAACAGAATCGGTGCGACCCAGGCGCTGACCTGCACCGCGGGCACGATGGCGCTGCGCAGCTTGAGGGGCGTGTAGCCCTGGTTGTCCTGAAGGGCGTGGCCGATTTCGTGCGCGACGATCGCCAGCGCAGCCACGCTCGGCTGCTGCGCGACGCCGGCGGACAGCCGCAGCGTCTTGGTGCGCGGATCATAGTGGTCGGTCAGCTGGCCGGGGGTGCCTTCCACGCTGACCCCACTCAAGCCTTCGCCGGGCAGGATCATGCGCGCAGCTTGCAAGCCGGTGATGCCGCGCTCGTTGGCAACGCGTGTGTAAGTCGCGTAGGCGCGCTTCACCTTGAACTGCGCATAGAATGCCAGCAACAGCGCCGGAGCCATAAACACCAGATACATCGGATCAAAGTACATCTTAGCTTATCCTTGCCCCACCCGGGCCTGCAAAATGGCCATTCAACGTTCGCTCGATTATAGCACAACTCGCGCAACCAGCTGTTACCAAACCGACAATTGCCCTCACGCCTCACCCCCCGACCCCCTCTCCCGAACGGAGTTCGGGAGAGGGGGAGTCAGGGGGTTACACCTGGCGGAACTCGCCTTCCACGACATCATCCTCAGCCGCAGAATGCTGCTCGCCGGGTTGGCCGTGGCCGTTGCCCGAAGGGGCCTGGCCGTAGGCCGCCTGCGCCATGCGTGAACTGGCTTCCTGCAGCCGATTCATGGCATCACGGATGGCCGTCACATCTTCACCCTGCGCCGTATTGCGCAGGTCACCGATGAGTTGTTCGATGGCCCGCCGGTCATTCGGGTTCAGTTGGTTGCCTTCCGGCAGGTCACGCAGGCTCTTCTCAGTGACATAAGCCATCTGATCCGCCTGGTTGCGCGCCTCGATCAATTCCTTGCGCCGCTGGTCTGCGGCCTTGTTGATCTCAGCCTGCCGCACCATGCGCTCGACCTCTTCCTTGTTAAGGTTGGTCGACGCGGTGACGGTAATCGTCTGCGCCTTGCCGGTGGCCTTGTCCTGTGCGCTCACGTTCAGGATGCCGTTTGCATCGATGTCAAAGGTCACCTCGACCTGCGGCATGCCGCGCGGCGCCGGCGGGATGCCCTCCAGATTGAACTGGCCAAGCGACATGTTGTCCGCCGCCATGGGCCGTTCGCCCTGCAGGACATGGATGGTTACAGCCGACTGGCTGTCCTCAGCCGTGCTGAACACCTGGCTCTTCTTGACCGGGATAGTCGTGTTGCGCTCGATGATGGGCGTCATCACCCCACCAAGCGTCTCCACGCCCAGGGTCAGCGGTGTCACGTCCAACAGCAGCACGTCCTTCACATCGCCGGACAGCACACCGCCCTGCAGCGCCGCGCCGATGGCGACGACCTCATCCGGGTTCACCCCGCGATTTGGCTCCTTGCCGCCCGTCAGCTTGCGCACCAGCTCCTGCACCATCGGCATGCGGGTCGAGCCACCGACCAGGACCACCTCGTCGATGTCGGTTGCCTTCAGTTTCGCATCCCGCAGCGCCTGCTCGAAGGGCTGGCGACAGCGGTTCAGCAGGTCCTCGGTCAACTGCTCGAACTTAGAACGGGTCAGCTTCATCTGCAGGTGCTTCGGTCCGGTCGCGTCTGCGGTGATGAACGGCAGGTTCAACTCCGTTTCCATGACCGTCGAGAGCTCGACCTTGGCCTTCTCCGCGGCTTCCTTGAGCCGCTGGAGCGCCTGCCGGTCGTTGCGCAGGTCGACCCCGTTCTCGCGCTTGAACTCATCCGCGATGTAGTCCACGACGCGCTGATCCCAGTCGTCGCCGCCCAGGTGCGTGTCGCCGTTCGTCGCCTTGACTTCAACCACGCCATCCCCCACTTCGAGGATGGAGACATCGAACGTACCGCCGCCCAAGTCGAAGACCAGGATGGTCTCGCTGGACTTCTTGTCCAGCCCGTAAGCCAGTGCCGCCGCGGTCGGCTCATTGATGATGCGCAGCACGTCCAAGCCGGCAATCCGGCCCGCGTCCTTGGTGGCCTGGCGCTGGCTGTCGTTGAAGTACGCCGGCACAGTGATGACTGCCTGCGTCACGGTGTCACCCAGGTAGGCTTCCGCATCCGCCTTCAGCTTGCCCAGGATCATGGCCGCGATTTCCTGCGGCGTATATTCCTTACCATTCACGGGGATGCGCACGCGCGCATCGCCGGCCTTGCCTTCGATAACCTTGTAGGGCACAGATTCGCGCTCGCTGGCCGTCTCATCGTACCGCCGGCCCATGAAGCGCTTGATCGAAAAGACCGTGTTCTCCGGGTTGACGACTGCCTGGCGCTTCGCCGTCTGGCCGACCAGTCGCTCGCCGTTCTTGGTGAACGCGACGACGGAGGGCGCGAGGCGGCTACCTTCGGCGGTCGGGATCACAACCGCGTCGCCGCCTTCCACCACGGCGATCACGCTGTTGGTCGTACCCAGGTCAATACCCACTACTTTACTCATGTTCTCCACTCCTCGTTTCAGTTTGACTTCCAGAGTGGATTTTAAGGTTTGGGTATTAGATTAGTGTATGGTGTGTGTTAGCGTTCTGTTAGAGCGGCGAAAGGAGGTTGCCGTCATGGAAGGCCTTGTGTTATGCTTGTATCGTCGGGCCTCGCCCGAACGCCATACGCAAGGACAGATTGCCTGACGATGACCGACTCGACGCAAACGCTCGAACGGATGCAGGAATGCCTCTGCCGCTGGGAGGCCGCGGGCGATGCCCGCGCCGTCTTCCTCGGCTGTTATGCGCAGATGACTGCCAACATGGCCGCAGCTATCGTGGCCGGTGAGTTCTACGATCCGGCGTGGGTGCAACGCCTACTGGTGCATTTCGCCGGCTACTACTTTGATGCCCTTGACGCTTACGACGGCGGGTCGCCCGTCTCGCCGGTATGGGTCTGCGCACACGAAGCGGCCGACCGCCCCGGGGTGTCCGTCCTGCTGCAGCTGCTCCTGGGGGTCAACGCGCACATAAACTATGACCTGGTGCTGGCGACGGCGGATGTGCTCGAGGATGAATGGGGCCACCTTGCCGAGGACACGCGCGAGCAGCGGCAGGCCGACTACGACCACGTGAACGAGATCATCAGCCGCACGATCGATGTGGTGCAGGATGAGATAATCGGAAGCCGCGAGCCGGCTCTTGCCATGCTCGACACGTTGCTGGGACCGTTGGATGAGTGGATGGTGAGGCGGGAGATTGTGCGCTGGCGGAACAACGTCTGGGATGAAGCCATCCGCCGGGTCAGCCTGACGGAGCCGGAGGCCCGTGAACTGCACCGGCAGGCAGTTGAGGCTGCCGCGCTCGCAGCGGCCCGGCAGTTCGGCGGGTAGGGGCGGACCTGGGTGTCTGCCCCCGGACCTATGTGTCCGTCCCCAAGCCAGGGCGGACACATAGGTCCGCCCCTACGATACCTTGGCGCCGTTAGCCAGGTGGCTGCCTTCTTCCAGGAGGGCGTTGACCGTCTCCAGCGTGTGCGCCTCCGCGTACACGCGCAGGACCGGCTCGGTACCCGACGGCCGGATGAGCAGCCAGCTATCGTCATTCATGAGGTACTTGACGCCATCGCGCGTATTAATGGACGTCAGCGGCAGCCCGGCGAGCTGCGCCGGCGCATGCTCCACGAGCTGTGCCACGAGCGTCTTCTTGTTGAAGGGTTTAACATGGAAGTCGTGGCGCGCATACTCGAACTTGCCGATGTCTGCCATGACGTCTGACAGCATTTGCTCCGGCGACTTACCATAGTAGGCGACCATCTCCGCCATCAGCAGGCCCAACAGCACGCCATCGCCCTCGGGGATGTGGCCCTTGATGCTGATCCCGCCGGATTCCTCCCCGCCGATGAGCACGTCCTCGGTGAGCATCAAATCGCCTATATAATTGAAGCCCACCGGCGTCTCATGCAGCGGCAGGCCATAGCGCACCGCCAGCCGGTTGAGCATCTGTGTCGTTGACACGGTCTTGACCACTGCGCCTGTCAGGCCGCGTTCCTCGACCAGATAGCGCAGTGCCAGCGTCATGATACAGTGAGGGTCGATGAAACGGCCCGTTGGTCCGACCGCGCCGATGCGGTCTGCATCACCATCCGTTGCCAGGCCCAGGTGATAGCCCTCCGCGGGCGTCAGGTCCATCAACGGCTTGAGGTGCTTCGCAATCGGCTCCGGGTGGATGCCGTTGAATCCGGGGTTCATCTCACCCCGGATTTCTGTGACCTGCGCACCGGCTGCCTCGAGCAGCTTGCGCAGATACCCCCGGCCCGTGCCGTACATGGCATCGACCACCACCGATAGCCCGGCCCGACCGATGACATCGAAGTCGATCAGCGTGCGCAGATGGCCGGCATAGGCGGGGAACGGGTCGAAGCGGTGGACGAGATCCTGCGCCTGTGCGTCTTCAAGCGGCAGGATGGCCGGCTCACGGCCAGCGGCCAGGTTCGCAGCCAGCCGGGCCTCCACCCGATCCGTATCCGCGGTGGTGGCGCTGCCGCCATAGCGCGACTTCAGCTTGATGCCGTTATAGCGGGGTGGGTTATGGCTGGCGGTAATCATCACCCCACCCACCGCCTGCATCATGGGAATCGCGAATGAGACGGCCGGCGTCGGTGCATCCGCGCGGGCCAACGCGACCCGCAGCCCATTGCCAGCCAGCACCTCACTGACGGCAATCGCATAGCGGTCGGAGAGAAAACGGGTGTCAAAACCCACGACGGCCAGCGGGGCCTGCCCCGTCCCGGCCGGATATGCAGCCGTCGCGCCGGCAGCATTTTCTAGCAACACCTCGGCAATGGCCTGCGCCACGTGGCGCACATTTGCGAAGGTGAATTCGTCGCTGATGACGGCACGCCAGCCGTCGGTGCCGAACTTAATCGTCATACAGTTTCTTCGTCCTGACTTTCCGAATGTTGGATGCACTGCTCCTTAACGAAGCGGTGTACGATGCCCCCATAATCGGCAATGAGTTCCTGCGCCGCAGAATCGCTCTTGGCTTCCGCGATCAGATGAAACTTCGATGTGTCGCCGTCCGGCCGGATGAGAACCCATTCGTTGTCGCTCAGATAGATCTTGATCCCGTCAAGTGTCTCATGGCGCAGCCGTGAGAGCTGCTCTATCAGGCAGCGCATGACCCTGCCTTTCGTTTCCCAATTGCCATCCACATCGCCCCGGGCCATGTAAAATGGGGGCAGGTCGGCAATGACCTGGGAAAGCCGGGTCCCCTGGCGGGCGAGCAGTTCGAGGAGCTTACCGAGCGCAAACAGCCCGTCAATGGCCGGGTGCAGCCGGGGGAAGACGAAACATCCGCCCCCATCGCCGGCCATCAAGACGCCGCCCTCTGCAGCCGCCTGCATGAGCGCCTGCAGGTCCACTGCGCAGCGCCGGATGTGGCCGCCGTACTGCTCTGCCAATCGCTCGAAAATCAGAGGCTGATCGACCGTCACGACTACGGTGCTGCCCGGATAAGTGCGGAAAACCAGTGCCGTCATGGCCGCACACATGACCTCGTCCGGCACGCTCGTGCCCGTGTCATCCACAAGGAAGAGCCGTTCGCCGCCCACGTCCAGGCGCACGCCCAAGCTGAGATTCTCGAGCACGCGGCTGATGCGCGCCAGTTGCATGCGGCCGGCGCGAAACTCATCCTGCGAAAGAGACACCCTCGCCGCGTCGATCCGTGCATTGAGCGGCAGCACTTCCACGTGCAACTTGTCCAGCAAGTCTGGCAGGACATCCACCGCGGGCGAGTAGGCGTAATCCACGACAACCTTGAACTGAGCATCGCGGATGATGCCGGTATCCAGCGATTCCATGTAGCCGCGCGCGTAGACCTCCCCGGCATCCTGGGCATACTCGATGTTGCCGATGTCATCCAGATACGCGCGACGGTAATCCTCGCGGAAGAAAACACGCTCGACCACCCGTTCCTGCTCACGCGTCAGGTTCAGGCCATTGCCACCCATGAAACGAATATCCACGACGCGCGGGTCATAGGGTGACAGGCGCACATGGACGCCGCCCGCTGCGCCGACGGCACGCGTGTAGTAGCGCGCGACCGGAATGGGCAAGTTGCGCAGGTCAATCACATTGTTGCCCGCGGAAGGCAGGCCGGAAACGATGGCTCGCTTGATCATGCGCGAGCTGCGGTGCGGGTCGCGATTGATGGTCACCCGGCTGCCCTTCGGCAGGACCGAGCCGAAGGCTGCGCCCAGCCGCGCGACAAAATCCGGCGTCAGGTCCACATTCACGACGCCAGTGACCCCGTAACGGCTGAACAGCACCCGCCGCCCCTGCGCGCCCCAGATCAGGCTGTGCGACACCATCGCACCGTTGTCGATGTTCTTGTTCGGCCAGATCTTGACGCCCGGCTGCACCAGCGCGTCCTCGCCGATGACCGTGCCGTCACCAACCACAGCCCCTTCAAACACCACGGACCGCGCCTTGATGCTGCACTGCCGCCCGACGACTGCACCATGCAGCATCGTGCCTTCGCCGATATAGCAGTTGCGCCAGATGATGCTGTGTTGCACGCGCGCCTGATTGTCAAGGATGGTGTAATCACGGATGACGCTCGGGCCGTGAATGACGACGCCTTTATTGATCTTGACTTCCTGGCCCAGGTAGATGGGGCCGAAGAGTTGAACGTCCGGGGCAATCTCGGCGCCGCCGCCGGACCAAATGCCCGGACCGATGCGCTCACCGAGGGGGCCCAGGTCCAGTTGGCCCGTGAGCAGGTCGCTGTTCGCACGGTGATACTCGCGCAGCGTGCCGATATCGCACCAATAACCCTCCCCGACCCACCCGTAGAAGGGTTCGCCGCGCGCCAGCATGCCGGGGAAAACATCCTGGCTCCAGTCCAGCCGGGTGTTCTGCGGCAAGCGCGCCATCACCTGCGGCTCGACAATATAGATACCGGTGTTGACCGTATCGGATGTGACGCCGCCCCAGCTCGGCTTCTCTGCAAATTGGGCGACGCGCCCATCCGAGTGAACGTTGATGACGCCATATTCCAGGGGGTCCGGCACATGCGTGAGCGCCATCGTAAACTGAGAGCCGCGCGCACAGTGGAAATTAACCATCGCAGTCAGGTCAAGATCCGTCAGTGCATCGCCGCTGATAACGAGGATGGGTTCGCCCTTGAAGAGCGCTTCAGCGTTCTTGACGCTGCCGGCCGTGCCGAGCGGGGCTTCCTCTATGACGTACTCGATGTTCAAGCCCAAAGGCTTGCCGTCGCCGTAGTAGTCCTGAATCTGTCCGGCCATGTACTGGAGCGTCATCACCACATCCGTGAAGCCATGCCTCTTGAGAAGCTCCAGGATGTGACTCAGCACGGGACGATTAACGACCGGCAACATGGGCTTGGGCCGCACCAACGTCAGGGGCCGCAAGCGCGAACCTTCACCGCCCGCCATCACAACGGCTTTCATGGACACATCCTCAGTGGCAACTCAGATGACATCGACAGATCAATAGACCGCGGCATTATACCGCAATAGTCACAGACGCCACAATGTACGGGGCCGCATCCTGCAATGCCAGATCGCACGATTCTCTTTTTCGCGCGGAGCCCGCTGTGCTATACTATGCCTCTATGGACCACAGAACGCTACGCATACTCGAATTCGACAAGATTCGGGCCCGGCTGGCAGACCAGACCTCGTTTTCGCTCGGCCGCGAGCGCGCGCTTGCCCTCCAGCCAACGGACGACATCCGCGAGGCGCAGACCTGGCAGGCAGAGACGCGCGAGGCACGCCGGCTGCTGGACGAAAAGAGCGACGTGCACCTGGGCGGCGTGCATGACCTCCGGCCGCTGGCGGAGCAGGCCACGCTCGGCAGCACGCTGCTGCCGCCGGACCTGCTGAACATCCGCAGCACGCTGACGCGCGCACGCACGATTCAGCGGCTCCTGGCGCGGCTCAACGAACAGTTCCCGCAGATTGCCGACCTTGCCGGGCGCATCTCGGTGCCCGGCGACCTGATCGACGAGATTGTGCGCTGCATCGACGAGCGCGGGGAAGTCATGGACTCGGCCAGCGATGCGCTGCTGCGGATCCGCCGCGAGATGCGCGAGGCGCACGCCCGGCTGATGGAGCGGCTCCAGCGCATCGTGGCCACCTCAACCAATGCGCAGTTCCTGCAGGAGGCCATCGTCACGCAGCGCCAGGGACGTTATGTCATCCCGCTGCGGGCCGAGTTCAAGGGCCGCATCCCCGGCCTGGTCCACGACCAATCCGGCAGCGGCGCTACCCTCTTCATCGAGCCGCTGGCCGTCGTCGATCTGAATAACCGCTGGCGCGAGGCGCAGCTCGCCGAGGAGGAGGAGGTTCACCGCATCCTCGCGGCCCTGACCGGGCTGGTCGCGGCTGACGCCGGCCCGATCGTGCGGACCGTCGAGGCGCTGGGGGATCTCGACCTGATCTTCGCCAAGGCGCGCTATGCCAACGTCATCCGGGGCACCGAGCCGGAGCTGATCCCGTTCAAGGCCCCACTGCAGCCCGCGCGCCGGCCGGCGGGCCGCAGGGCCGCGGCTGCGGACGCTGCGCAGGCCGCCCCTGCAGAGAACGCCGCGACGGAACCACCGGTCATCCATCCCGGCAGCACGCTGGCCTTCATCAAGGCCCGCCACCCCTTGCTCGACCCGCTGACCGTCGTGCCGGTGGACATCTACCTCGAGGATGACTACTTCATCATCGTCATCACCGGACCGAACACCGGCGGCAAGACGGTCACGCTCAAGACGACGGGCCTGCTGACCCTGATGGCGCAGGCCGGGCTGGCGATTCCCGCGGCTGAGGGCTCGCAGGTTTCGGTGTTCGAGCAGGTCTTTGCGGACATCGGAGACGAGCAGAGCATCGAGCAGAGCCTGTCCACCTTCTCGTCGCACATGACCCACATCGTCGAGATCCTGGGCCAGGCGGATGCGCGTTCCCTTGTCCTGCTGGATGAGCTGGGTGCAGGCACCGACCCTGAAGAGGGCGCGGCCCTGGCCCAATCCCTGCTCAAGACCCTGCTGAACCGCAGCATCACGGCCCTGGCGACGACGCACTATTCCGAGCTCAAGGTCTTCGCCCACACCACGCCGTTCATCGCCAACGCCAGCGTAGAGTTCGATATCGAGACGTTGAGCCCTACGTACAAGTTGAGCATCGGCCTGCCGGGCCGCTCCAACGCTTTCGCGATTGCCCGGCGGCTGGGGCTGCCGCGGGAGATTGTGGCGCAGGCCGAGGCCCTCGTCTCGCCGCAATCGCTCGAAGCGGAAATGATGCTGGCCGAGATCAAACGGGCACGCGAGGCCGCGCTGACCGCCGAATCCGAGGCGAAGGCTGCCCAGCGCCGCACTGAGGCGCTCAACGCGGACCTGAACTACCGGCTGGCGAAGGTCGAGGAAGCCCGCCGCGCGGTCCTGGACGAGACCCGCGCTCTGGCCGAGGCGGAGTTGACGGCCCTCCAGGAAGAAGTGGATGGGCTGCGCGCCGGGCTGGCGGGGCTCCCGCGCGAAGCTGCACCTGCGGGCGGCAAGTCGCTGCACGAGCGCTGGCTGGCCGAGGCGCAAGACGCGCTGGAGCGGCGGGCAGGTCAGGCGCGGCCGCTGCCTGCGCTGCACGCGCCGGAGCCGCTCCGCGTTGAAGGCCCGCTGCAGGTGGGGGATCGGGTGTGGGTGCCTTCGCTGCAGGCCAGCGGCGAAGTTGCCGGGGTGAGCGGGCACGACGTGGAAGTCAAGATCGGGTCGTTCCGGGTTCGGCTCAACGCGAGCCGGGTCGAGCTGCGCGAGCGCGGGGCACAACCGGCCGTCCAGGTGCAGAGCAGCGGCGCGCAGCCGCGGCCGCCCAGCCCCGGCATGGAGTTGGACCTGCGAGGTCTCACGGTAGACGACATGCTGGGCGAACTGGATCGTTACCTGGATACAGCCTATTTGGCGGGCCTGCCCTTCGTGCGCATCATTCACGGCAAGGGTACGGGCGCGCTGCGCCAGGCCGTCCGCGATGAGCTGCGCAGCCACCCGCTCGTCAGCGAATTCCGGGCGGGCGAAAACAACGAGGGCGGCGAAGGCGTGACAGTCGCCAAGCTCGTGCAGCGTTAGAACGCGAGGGACTCTGGAATGCACATTCTGACCGATGCAGGCGCTGACCTGGTGGGTGTACAGCGCAAGGGCCTGACCATCCACGCCGTGCCGCTGGTCTTTACCCTTGATGGGCGCACCTACCGCAGCGGGATCGACATCCAGCCGGCAGAGTTCTACAAGCTGCTCGCCGGGACGCGCTCTTTCCCCAGCACATCACAGCCCGCGCCCGGCGACTTCGCGGCCGCCTACCGGCGGCTGGCAGCCACCGGCGACCGGGATGTGCTGTCCATTCACATCTCGTCCGGCCTGAGCGGCACCATCAACGCGGCACGCCTCGGCGCGCAGGAAGTGCCGGAAGCCAACGTGACCTTTGTGGACACCTTTACGCTGTCGGCCGCAGAGGGCTGGCAGGTCGAGGCGGCAGGCCGCATGATCCAGGCCGGCTGGCCGCTCGACCGCATCCTTCCTGCGCTGGAGGGCATCAAGCAGGCCACCGAGACCTACTATACGCTGGAAACGCTGCGTTACCTGGAGCATGGCGGCCGCATCAGCCATATCACCGCCCTGCTCGGCCAGATTCTCGACCTGAAGCCCATCATCGGCGTGGAGAAGGTGTATGGCAAGTATGCCATGCACGGCCGCGAGCGCTCGCTCAAGCGGGCGGTGCAGAAGCTGGCCGAGATGGTCGCTGAACGCTTCGGCACGAATGAGCGGCTGCGCGTTCAAATCATGCACGCCAATAACGCTGCGGGAGCGCAGCAACTCATCGCGCTCGTCACCGAGCGTTTCGATGCCCACCTGCTGCCCGTGGGCGACATTGCGCCGGTGCTCGGCGCGCATACCGGGCCCGGCCTGGTGGGCATCTGTGCCGCACCGCTGAGTGCCTTCGACGGCATCCCCGGCCTGGCCTAAGGCTATTTCATCTGGGGTATCACATGGCTTTTGATTCACCATTGTTTCGCATCCGCCAACATCACGGCTTGGAGCATGCGACGATTACGATATTGAGCCGGCAGATGCCGGGCGCGCACCTCTTCGCGCGCAGCGACCTGCAGGGCTTCATCGTCGTTGGGGAAGTGGAGACCGCGACGCTGGCCGCCGCGGCCGACGAGGCGCTGGCCCGCCTGCAGGCCGGCGAAAGCAAGCTGGCTGTGCATCCGAACTGCGGCACAAATCTGGTCACAGCAGGCGTCCTGAGCGGGGTGGCTGCGTTCGTCGCCACCAGCGGGCGGAGCCGCTCGCTTGCCGACCGCCTGCCCAGCGCGGTCCTGGCAGCCACGCTCGCCCTGCTGGCGGCTGCACCGGCCGGCCGGTGGGCACAGGAGAATCTGACTACCTCCCCACAACTGGCGGGGGCCAGCATTGCGGGCGTTACCAAACTGGCGGGCGGGCCGGCGATGCGCCACCGCGTCGCCATCGCGCACGCGTGAGCGCCGCGGCCAGCGACCTGCGGATGCACCGATGATTACCCTGATTCACGGGCCGGCGGAGCTCATGCGCGCAGAGACGCGTGCAGAGATAACCGCGCGCATCGCGTCCGATCCTGAGCTGGCCGATCTCAACACGACGCGGCTGGAAGGCCGGACGCTGACCCCGGCTGAGTTGCAGAACGCGTGCGACACCCTCCCGTTCCTGGCCGAGCGACGGCTGGTCATCGTGGAGGGGCTGCTGGCGCGGCTGGCCGGACCACCGCGCGGCAAGGCGAAGGCAGAAGCCACCGTCGCTACGAATGAGGAGGACGAGCCGCGGCCCGAGGCAGAGCACGCAGCCTCTTCGGAGGTACTGAAGGGCCAGGCCAAAGCCTTCCTGGCCTATCTGGACCACGTGCCGGAGAGCACCGAGCTGGTGCTGGTCGAAGAGGACACAGGCAGCGGGCCGGGTTTGCGCCGCCTGCAGGAACTGGTGCGCAACGGCCAGGCGCACATCGTACTCTGCGAGAAGCCGCGCAAGAACGACCTGCCCGACTGGATTCGCGCCCGGGCGCGGCTGCGCAAGGTCAAGCTTGACACCGCGGCGATCAACGACCTGGCTGAGTTCGTGGGCGACGAGCTGCGCCAGCTCGACCAGGAGCTGACCAAGCTGGCCGACTATGCCGGCGGACGCACGGTCACGCGCGAGGACGTCCGCCGGCTCGTTGCTGCCACGCGCGCGGCCAGCGTCTTCGAGTTGGTGGACGCGCTGGGCCTGAACGATGCGCCCGCGGCGGGCCGGCTGATGCAGCACGCGCTCGATCTGGACGGCGAGCCGCCGCTGCGCCTGATGGCGATGATCGCGCGGCAGTATCGCCTGCTCATCCAGGTCAAGACGCTCCAGGCGCAGGGCGCGCGGCCGCCGGAGATTGCCCGCACGCTGAACCTGGGCGAATGGATGGTCTCGCGCTTCGTGAACCAGGCCAACCGCCACACCGTCGCCCGTCTCGTGCGCGCGTTGGAGCGCATCCTGGCTGCAGACGAGGCCATCAAGACCGGCAAGCTGGGCGACCGGGAAGCCATGGATATCCTCCTGGCGGAACTGCTGACGGAATAGAAATCAGCTGCCAAAAACCCGTCTTCTGGCAGAAAACGGGTTTTGATGGTAGAATAATAGTTCGATTATGCATGTGGAGGCGGCCTGATGGCACAGGCGCTATATCGTAAATGGCGCTCGCAGACGTTCGAAACGGTCGTGGGACAGGAGCATGTCACCGCGACCCTCCGCAACGCGCTGCGCGACGGGCGGATGAGCCACGCCTATCTCTTTACAGGCCCGCGCGGCACGGGTAAGACGAGCACCGCCCGCATCCTGGCAAAGGCCATCAACTGTCTCGATCCGGATCCTGCCGCCCGGCCCTGCAACGCCTGCCGCATCTGCACCGCGATCCAGGAGGGCCGCCAGCTCGACCTGATCGAGATCGACGCGGCGTCGAACCGCGGCATCGATGAGATACGTGACCTGCGCGAGAAGATCGGATTCAGCCCGAACGAGGCGCGCTACAAGATATACATCATCGACGAAGTGCACATGCTCACGAAGGAGGCGTTCAACGCCCTCCTTAAGACGCTCGAAGAGCCGCCGCCCCACGCCCTGTTCGTGCTGGCAACGACCGAGCCGGATCGCGTGCCAGAGACAGTGCGGTCGCGCTGCCAGCGCTTCGACTTCCGGCGCATCCCTACAGCGGAGATCGTCGAGCATCTCGCGGCGGTGCTGCAGGCGGAAGGCAGTCGCGCAGATGCGGATGCGCTCGTCGCCATCGCGCGGCGGTCCACCGGTTCGATGCGCGATGCCGTCAGCCTGTTGGATCAGATGCTCTCCTACGGCGACGATGCGCTGACGCTCCAGCGGGTCGAGGCCGTGTTGGGGCTCGTGAACGCGCAATCCATCGGCAAGCTGGTGGACTGCTTCATCACCCAGGACATGGCCGGCGGGCTGAGGCTGCTCAATGAGCTGGTCGCCGAGGGCGTCGAGCTCGGCCAGCTCGTCGACCAGATTGTCGCTTACCTGCGCGGGGTGCTGTTTGCCCGGGTTGTGCGCGCGCCGGAACTGCTGGACCTGCCACAGGACGTCGTCAGCCAGATGACCCGGCAAGCCGGCCAGCTCACGCCTGCCGCGCTGCTGGCCGCAATCAGGGAGTTCACCGATGCGCGCGGCGCGCTGCGCGACCAGGTGCCAGGCGTACCGCAACTGCCCATCGAGGTCGCGTTCCTGCGCGCGGCGCTGGCCTGCGCGGGCACGACTGCGGAACCTGAGCCAGCCCAGGTCTCAACCCGTGCAGCCACGCCGGCGCCGGCTCCCGTCGCGGCAGCCCCGGTGACAACGCCCGCTGCGCGGGCCGAACCGTCCCGGCCGGCAGAAGCTCCGCGCACGGAACCCGCTCGCGCCACGCGGTCGACTGCCCCTACCGAAGCGCGGCCGGCGGCCGCACAGCCCCGGTCGACCCGTGCGCCCGGCGACGACGAGGCCGGAGGCGTATCGCAGGCCAATTGGGAGAAGTTCCTGGTCACCGCGGGCAAGCGCGGCGGCGTCAAGCTGCAGGCCGCGCTGCGCGCGGTTCGCGAGATGGAGTATGCCGGGCAAACGCTCGTCATGCTGTTCAGCCAGGCCTTCTCACGCGATATCGCGGACCAGATGGAGAACCGCCAGCACATCGAGGCGGCCTGGGAAGAAGTACTGGGGCGCCGGGTGGTCATTCGCTGCTCGATGCTGGGGGAGGCGGCTGCGCCAAGCGGTGCGGCGGCCAACAGCCCTGCAGCGCCGCCCGCAGATCCTGATGAACAACTGCTCAGCGACGCGCGGCGCCGTGGGGCAGTCGTGACGAACCTCAAAAAGACAGGCAAGCAAGCGGATTGATGTTGGATTTGGAGGACACAGATGAGCAAAGGTAAGGCACGCCCGGCTTACGGGCTACGCAAACAAACCGGCGGCGGTGGCGGTGGTGGCGGCGGCATGGCCGGCCAGTTGCAGAAGCTGCAAGAGGAATTTGCCAAGACCCAGGAGCGACTCGGCGATGAGACCGTCGAGGTGACGGCGGGCGGCGGCATGGTCAAGGCCGTGATGACGGGCAATCAGAAGCTGCTGTCGGTCACGATCGCGCCTGAAGCCGTCGATCCCGACGATATCGAGATGCTTCAGGACATGATCGTGGCGGTAGTCAACGAGGCCCTCGAACGTTCGCAGGGTCTTGCGGCGGAAAAGATGAGCGGGCTGACCGGCGGGCTGAACTTGCCCGGCCTGATGTAGAAAGCACGGCCCCGGAGATGGCGCAGACTTTAGCGCGACCTGTCGCGAACCTGATTGAACTGCTCTCCCGGCTGCCGGGCGTCGGCCCGAAGACAGCCTCGCGGCTGACATTCTACCTGTTGCGCGAGCCGAACGGGCTGGCAGAGGCGCTGGCCACCGCGCTCAGCGCGCTGGAGTCAGGCACGGTGCTGTGCGAACAGTGCTTCAACGTGGCCGAGCAGAGCCCCTGCCCGATCTGCGCGGACCCGGGCCGCGACCATACGCTGATTTGCGTGGTCGAGGAGCCGATGGACGTGCTCGCTATCGAGCGCACCGGCGCGTACCGTGGGGCCTACCATGTGCTGCATGGCGCGCTGTCGCCCATCGATGGCGTGTACCCGGAGAAGCTCAAGATTGCCGAGCTGGCCGAGCGCATCCAGGCTGCGGCCCCGCGCGAGGTGATCCTCGCGACGAACCCGAGCCTGGAAGGCGAGAATACCGCCGCTTACATTCACCAGCAACTGGCTGCGAGCGGGGTACAGATCACCCGACTGGCGCGCGGCCTGCCGATGGGCGGCGACCTGGAGTATGCGGACGAAGTGACGCTCTCCCGCGCGCTGGAAGGCCGGCGGACCATGTAGCGGCCGCAGCCCCTCGTAGCGGGCCGGTGGGAGGCGCTTTCGGAGCGTCTCCCACCTTTTCATCTCCCCTCCGCGCGACGCCGGCCCGATATTTGACAGCCTCCCGGCCCTATGCTAAACTCCGCTCTCGTTGCGCCTGAGAGGGCCCGCTCAACCGGGCCGCTGGAGCAACTGGGCGAAGATCGACAAATTCAAATCCACCGAGACCCTCCAAAAGGCTCAACCCCAGGATTTGACAGGCAAAAGGTCGTGTGGTAATATCAGCGACCGTTGCGCAAAAAACCGGTGCGGTTCACGCCCCAAGCGGGCCAAGACCAAACCTCAAGCGCAACAGCCTCGAAGTCGGAATTTGACACAGCTACGAACGTGTGGTAAACTCAATCTTCGCTATGGGCTGAGTGAAGACCCGGCCCGACACAGCGGCACATTAACAACTGAAGAGTGATAGGAAAGAACCAAAGTCAGCCAATGAGTCAA
>CAZTMA010000024.1:40898-45012 GCA_964614645.1 uncultured Anaerolineales bacterium | reverse complement strand
CCCAAGTATAACCGCTTTTCAAGCCGGGGCGGCCGAATTAGTTGGAATAGATGACCTATGTGTCCGCCCCGGACCTGCACGTCCGCCCCGGACCTATGTGTCCGCCCCGGACGCGTCCACCGTTAGGCGGGTTTGGCGAAGTCGCCTATCGCCACATCGCCCAGCGCTACCAGCAGGTCCGCGGTGCGCATGATGACGGCCGTGCCGCGGACGCCGGAACCCATCGAGATTTCCTCATGGCTTAACACGCTGCGGTCCAGCAGGACGCGCATGGGCGCGGGCAGGCCGAACGGCGCAACCGCGCCGCGCTCGTAGCCCGTCACGGCCAGCAGCTCTTCTTCCGTCGCGGTCGTCAGCCGGGACTGGCCAAGGAATGCGCGCAGCGCGGGCCAGGCAACCTGGCCGCGGCCCGCGACCAGCACCATCGCGTAGCTGTCCGCACCGAGGCGGAACACGATGCTGCGGATGACCTGCGACGGCTGCTGGCCGCGTTCCTCGGCGGCCTGCTCGATCGTGTGCACCGGCCCCGCGTGGCGGAACACCCGGTGGGGGATGCCCAGTTCGGCCAGCGCACGGGAGACAGGCGGTATTTCGTCTGGCATGGTATGTTCCTCACACAGCCCCGAAGCCCAGGCAGAAATACTCGTTCGGGTTGTTGTGCAGCCAGTCCGCGGCGACTCGCTCGGCCTCGCCCGTGTCGATCCACCCCGCGTCCACCCGCTCCGCGAGTGCGGCGGCCACAACGTCGCGCGCGATGCTGAGGTGCGCGACCGCATGCAGGATGGAGTCGAAGTAGTCGCCGCCGAACGCATGGAACTTGCTGTGCGGGATCGCGGTCAGCCCTTCGCTGAGCAGGTTCGTCGCGTAGACCGGGTCAATGATCGGCAGCCAGCACAGGTTCAGGTGGACGTTCGGGTAGTTCTTGCCGAGATACAGGTACTCGCCCATGTACGGCCAGTTGCCGTGGAACAGGTCGAAGCGGACGTCGCGGTGCAGCTCCAGCAGGGGGATCAGGTGGACGGCGTTCGTCTTGGCGATGTCGTTGCGGATGCCGGCCATGTGACCGGTGTGGAGCTGGACCGGCATATCGAGCTCGCGGGCCATCTCCATGAAGCGGTGGAACAGGTAGTCCTGCAGCGGCTTCGCCTCGGGCCAGCCGAGCGCCGCGCGCGGGTCGACGGCGATCCGGTTGAACAGCGCCTCCGCCTCTGCGCGGGACGGGTTGCCGAATGCCAGCGTCCGCTCGTAGGCCGACTGGTCCTTCATGCCCGCGGCTCCGCGCTCCTTCATGCGGCGGAAGGTCTCGCGGCACGCGGCAACGTAGTCGTCCAGCGTCGTGACCGGCGCGGCGACGAGCAGCGCGTTGTCCCACACCTGCTTCCAACTGCGCACGCTGTGGAAGCCGGGCAGCGGAATCATGAAGCGGTCGCGCTCGTAGGTGCGGTGCGTGCCATCGAGATAGGCCTTCAGGTCCGGCCAGGTATTGACGAGCCGGCAGCGGATGTTGGCCCGGTCGAGGACGCCTGCGTAGACGGCCGGGTCGCGCAGGTTGGGCAGGCGGCTGCGAATGCGCTGGAGCGCGGGCAGGGTGAGCTGCGGCTCGTCGAACTGCTCGCTCAGGATGCGCTTGGTGACGCGGGCATAGGCTGTGTGCTCCGTCAGCCGCCAGATGCGCTCGAACAGGGGCCATTTCTGCTCGGTCGGGATCGCGTGATTGTTGAGGTCGTCCCAGACACCGGGCGCGTCGCCGGACCAGCCGGGCCAGACCGCAGACCAGAGGTCGGATTGCATGTAGCCCTGGATGAGATAGGCGATGGGCTCGCCGCCGGCGGGCGCGGCGTCCGGGCCGAGCGTGTGCTCATGGCAGTCGATGACCGGCAGCTGCTCGACGTACGCGCGCAGGCCAGTGTAGGTGGCGTTGTGGGAGGACATGGGTATCTCCTTGTGGATAGCGGGGCAACTGATGAAAACGGATAAACGGATACACCCTGTGAACGTGGAGCGTCCATCCGTTTATCCGTGCAGCGTACCTTCGGTACGCCATCCGTTGCCGCGCGGCACGGGCATTCATCAACCTGCATCATCGCCGGCGGCGCGCAGCCACACGCGCATCTCGCCGGGCGTGCGGTTGGCCCAGGCGTAGTACGGGACTGCCAGCAGCTCGATGGTGCGCGTGGCGGGCGGCTCGGTGCGGTAGAGTTCGCCCTCCGCCCAATCCGCCGCGTCGATCACGCGGCCCGGCCCGCGCAGCACGACAACCCCACCGAGCAGGTCCGCACGGTACTCGTCAGTGAATTGACCACCGGTCACCGCCGCGGGTTCGACCGCGATGCGATCCAGCTCGCCACCGGCGGCGCCATGATCGGCGGCTTCGAGGCAGTAGACGAGCGGCCCGCGCTGGAGCGCGACGCGGCCCTGGAGCTGGCGGATGGCCGGGTGCGGGTGGACGGTGCGGATGGGCATCGCCATGTCGAAGTCCACGACATCGCCCGGCTGCCACTCGCACGTGAGCGCGAGATAGCCGTTCGCTTCCGGCGCGGCGTCGGCGAGCGGCTCGCCGTTGATGCGCACCTGCCAATCGGTGCACCAGCCCGGCACGCGCAGATGCAGGGTGAACCGATGTGCGGCCGCCGGTTCGACCATGATGCGCACCGCGCCGTCCCACGGGTAGCGCGTATCCTGGCGCAGCGTCACCGGACGCCCGGCCACGTCGAGCGTCGCGGTGGAGCTGCCGTAGAGGTGGACCCACGCGGCGTCTGCGCCGGTCGAGTAGAAGTAGCCGCCGAGGCTGGCAAGCACGCGGGCGATGTTCGGCGGGCAGCAGGGACAGAGGTACCACGGCTCGCGGCGGCGGTCGCCCGCGCTGGCGAGCGGGTTCTCGTAGAAGAAGGTGTCGCCCGCGAGCGAGACGCCGCTCAGGAAGCCGTTGTACAGCCCCCGCTCCAGCACGTCCGTGTAGCGGCGGTCACCGTCGAACTGGGCCAGGCGGTGCGCCCACAGCATCAGGCCGATGGTGGCGCAGGTCTCGGCGTAGGCCGTCTCGTCGGGGAGGTCGTAGTCGAGGGTGAAGCCCTCGTTGTGGCGCGACGGCCCGATGCCGCCGGTCAGGTACATGCGGCGGCCGATCAGGTTGTCCCACAGTCGGCCGGCCGTGTCGAGCAGGGTGGCATCGCCGTTCTCATGTGCCAGGTCGGTCGCGGCGCTGAGCAGGTACACCGCGCGCACGGCATGGCCTACGACCTTCTCCTGCTCGCGCAGCGGCTCGTGCGCCTGGCAGTACTCGTAGGTCTTGGCCCAGAAGGCTGCGGGGTCCTCCCCGCGCGCCCGCGCCTCGATGTCGTAGTAGTGCGGCTGGGCCCCGCGCTCGTCCACGAAGTAGGTCGCGAGGCGGAGATAGCGGTCGTTGCCCGTCGCGCGGTAGAGCCGGACGAGGGCCAGCTCGATCTCCGGGTGGCCGGGGTAACCGGCCAGCTTGCCCGGCTCGCGGCCGAACGTGGCGTCGATGTGATCGGCGTAGCGGCACAGCGCATCCAGCAGCTTGCGGTCGCCGGTGGACTCGGCGTGTGCGACCGCGGCCTCCATCCAATGTCCCGCGCAGTAGAGCTCATGCCAGTCGCGCAGGTTCTTCCAGCGCATGTCGGGCTGCGTGCGGATGAAATGGGTGTTCAGGTAGCCGTCGGGCTGCTGCGCGGCGACGACCTTGTCCACCACGGCGTCCACGATGCCGGCGAGCGCCGGGTCGGGGTGCACGGCCAGGGAGTAGCTGGCCGCCTCGACCCACTTCGCCGGGTCCGAGTCCCCGAAGATGAGCACGATGGGCGACGGGACCGGGCGCTCGAAATCGAGGTCGAACGCGGCGATGCGGCCGGTCTCCTGCAGTTTGCGGTAGATGTGGGGGATGGTGACGGTGCGGTTCGTCGCGATGCGGGGCGCCCAGAAGCCATCCCCGAGGCAGACGCTCTGGTAGGACACGGGTGTGAGCAGTTGTTGTGGTGTGGACATGATCCCCTCCTTGCAGTGGTTCCCGCCGGTCATTGCCTGCACGGGCATTGTAACGCAGGGGCGCTAAAGCGCCTACTACGAACCTGGCTGATGGCTTGCGTGATAGCGTTTG
>CAZTMA010000024.1:32999-40798 GCA_964614645.1 uncultured Anaerolineales bacterium | reverse complement strand
TACGAACCTGGCTGATGGCTTGCGTGATAGCGTTTGTAGTGGGCGCTTCAGCGCCTTGGGTGTGCGGGGGCGCTAAAGCGCCTACTACGAACCTGGCTGATGGCTTGCGTGATAGCGTTTGTAGTGGGCGCTTCAGCGCCCTGGGTGTGTGCGGAGCGCCAAAGCGCCTACTACAAACCGGCCTGATGGCTTGCGTGATAGCGTTTGTAGTGGGCGCTTCAGCGCCTTGGGTGTGCGGGGGCGCTAAAGCGCCTACTACGAACCTGGCTGATGGCTTGAGCATCCGCTCGTTGGATGGTAAGATGCCGGTCAGCCGCAACGTAAGGCTGTGCGAGACGTAGTGATAAGGGAGCAGACAAGATGACAGAGCAGAATGTGCAGAATGACGGGCTGACGGCGGATGAGGTAGAAATGCTTCGGCGGGCTGCGGTGCTGGCAGGCGCCACCGTTGCAGTCGCGAGGTTTAGCGGCGAAGGCGGGACACGCGCCGAGTTCAACGCCATCATCGATGGGCTCGAGCTGGCAGCAGAACGCGTCCCCGGCAACGTCCTGGTACAGGCTCTCCTGGGGGGCGACACCCGGGCCGAAGTCGCGGACCTGGCAGCGCAGTTTCAGAATGGCGCTGCCACGCAGCGGGATTATGCCGATCTCGAGATGTCTGCGCTGAACCGCTGCGCGCAGGCCGGCGAACTGCTGAAGGTGAAGGCGCCGCCAGACCGCGCGGCAGAGGTCCGCGCCGCTGTGGTGAGCATGTGCGAGCACGTGGCACGGGCAGGCATAGAAGAAACCACCGACGGCACGGCCACGGCGCGCGTAACCATACGTGAGACGAATGCCGTGAATAGCGTCAGGCGCGCGCTCGAAGGGGAGTGACCCGCGGCGGTAGTTCAGGCCGGGGGCAGCTCGATCAGCCGGGGCTGCAGCACGCCGTCGATCACGTCGATGACCGCGACGGTGACGGGTAGGGTGAAGCGCCGAGGCCCGGCGCTGCCGGGGTTCAGCCAGAGGACGCCGTCGCGCAGGACGATCGACGGGCGGTGCGTGTGGCCGCTGATGATCGCGGCATAGCCCGGCGCGGCGGAGTTCACGCCGAAATGGCCGAGATAGCCTGCGTCGTGCAGGACGTAGAACCGGGCGGGTCCGGCTGCGACGGCCTGCCATTCGGGGAGGGCGCCGGCCCACGCGCCGCGGTCGACGTTGCCGCGCACGGCCATGACGGGCGCGAGCTCCCGCAGCGCGTCGAGGATCTCCGGCCGGCCCACATCGCCCGCATGGATGATGAGTTCCGCTCCGCGCAGCGCGTCGAGCGCCTCCGGCCGCAGGAGACCGTGGGTGTCCGAGATGACGCCGATGCGGTGGGTAGCCATGGGCTGCATTCTAGCTGGCAAGACTAACAGATGTCAATGTTCGGCAACTCATGAGGTCAGGGTATGATGCCCGAACCATCGGTCCTGGGTGTCTTCGGTGCGGTGATTCTCGCGCGGCTGCTGCTGCCGCTGCTGATCCCGAAGTACCCGCTGCCCGCGATCCTGGTCTGCCTGCTCGTGGATGGGGTGGACCAGACCATCTTCCAGACCTTCACGGACGTCCGGCTGGACGGCTACCAGAGCTTCGACAAGGCGCTCGACATCTACTACCTGGTCATCGCGTACCTGTCGACGCTGCGCAACTGGCGGAACAGCCATGCGTTCGGCATCAGCCGGTTCCTGCTCTACTACCGGCTCGTGGGCGTCGTGTTGTTCGAGCTGTCGGAGTGGCGGCCCCTGCTGCTCATCTTCCCGAACACCTTCGAGTACTTCTTTATCTACTATGAAGTCGTGCGCAGTGGGTGGCACGCGTCGCGGCTCTCGCACCGTACGCTGCTTCTGGTGGCTGCGGGTATCTGGGTCTTCATCAAGCTGCCGCAGGAGTGGTGGATCCACATCGCTCAATTCGATGTGACCGACCTCGCCAAGACGAAGCTGTTCGGCGCAGCGGCGGACGCATCCTGGGGCGAGGCGGTCGCGGCCGAGCCGCTTGTCTTGGTCGCGCTGCTCGCGGTAGTGCTGCTGCTGGGGCTGGCCGCATGGCGGCTGTTGATTCCCCGGCTGCCGCGGCCTGAGCACCGGCTGAAGCTGTCGGCCGGACCGCCGCCCGCGGCTGCGGACACTGCCGAGGAACGCCGCACCATCTTCGCCCACACGCGGCAGCCGCTGGACCGGATCGCGCTGGAAAAGGTCGTGCTCGTGACCCTGGTCACGCTTATCTTCGCACAAATCTTGCCCGACCTGCAGTCGAGCGACCTGCGGCTGGCGCTGGGCGTGACGGTCATCGCACTCATCAATTCCGTGGCGAGCTACGGGCTGGCGCACCGCGGGTACGGCTGGCAGAACGCACTCGTGCATTTCGGCGTGCTCGGCGCGGTGAACGCCGGCGTTGCGGCTGTTGCCTACCTGCTGTTCGAACTCGGCCGTCCCATCAATCTCGGGAACGCGCTGTTCCTGCTCCTGCTGCTCACGCTGCTGGTCACGCTCCACGACTATTACCAGCCGATGCACGCGGTCCGGTTCGATGCGGGGGCGCAGGCGGCGAGTGCGATGGTGGCAGACGATGGAAGATGAAAGATGGAAGATTGAAGATTGGAGAGGGAAGGCCGATGAGTGTGAACCGGCTGGAGCTGTTGAGCCAGATTCGGGAGCAGGTGGGGGAGCGGCTGGAGGATGGCCGCGTGCAGGGGCGCATAACCTTCTGCATCGAGGATGGCGCGCGGCTCGGCCCGGAGGCGCGTGAGCCGGGCGGGTACCGCCACGACACACACTTTCACCCGCGTGCATTCATCTTCGATCCGGTCACGCGGTTTGAGTTCCGGCCCGACGGCGAGCTGCTGCACTTCGCCGTGGGTGGACTGCTGTGGCGGGAGGAAGCGGACGGGCCGCGCTACTGCCTGTTCCGGCGGCGGATGCATCCAACCGGGTACTACACGCTGCCGGCCGGTCACCTGGAACTGGGCGAGATACCGGACGTGGCGCTGCGCCGCGAGGTGTACGAGGAGACCGGGTTGGGCGTGCTCTCTGCGGAGCTGCTGTTCGAAGGCGAGCTGCCGGACGACTGCCGCCGCGGGGCCGACTACCACTACTGGCACGCCTACCTGTGCCTCTGCATCGGGGAGCCGGCGCTCTGCAACGAGTCCGACATCGTCGGCTGGTACACGCGCGGGGAGATCCTGCACGACCTGCCGCTGACCTATCCGACGGGCGTGTTTTGCGAGCGGCTGTTCGGTGAGTGGCCGGCGCGCGTGCGGGGGAGATAGGCGGGTTTGTAGTAGGCGCTTCAGCGCCGGGGTCAGGCGATGGCGCTAAAGCGCCTACTACAAACAGTGCTATATATGGAGCCTGCTCATGGCTGATCCGCTTGATAGCTTTTCGCCGCCGGTAGGGCGGTGGTTCCGCGGGACGTTCGGGCAGCCGACCGCGCCGCAGGCCGCGGGCTGGCCGGCCATCCAGCGCGGGGAGCACACGCTCATCCTTGCGCCGACCGGCTCGGGCAAGACGCTGGCCGCGTTCCTGTGGAGCATCGATGAGATTTACCGGGAGCTGGCCCAGGACCGGGGCCGCACCGGCGTGCATCTGCTGTACATCTCGCCGCTCAAGGCCCTCAACAACGACATCGAGCGGAACCTGCGCGCGCCGCTGGCAGGCATCCGCGCGACTGCGGAGGCGCTCGGCGCAGGCAAGGGCGGGCCCTTGCCCCCGCTGCCGCCGCTGCACGTCTCGGTGCGCACGGGCGACACCCCGGCCGCGGCCCGGCAGGCGATGGTGCGCAAGCCGCCGCACATCCTCATCACCACGCCCGAATCGCTCTACCTGATCCTCTCCAGCCCGCGCGCCCGCGACATGCTCAGGACCGTGCGGACGGTCATCGTGGACGAGATCCACACCCTCGTCGGAGAGAAGCGCGGGGTGCACCTGGCGCTCAGCCTCGAACGGCTCGAACACCTCGCCGGGCGACCCATCCAGCGCATCGGGCTGTCCGCGACCGTGCGCCCGCTGGAGGAGGCCGCGCGCTTCCTGGGCGGGCAAACGTTTGATGAGTCGGAAGGCGAATCGCTGATCCCCCGGCCCGTGACCATCGTGGACACGGGCTACCGGAAGCCGCTCGACCTGCAGGTCGTGACGCCCGTCGAGGATTTCCGTAACCTGCCCGGCACGACCATCTGGCCGACCGTCATCCCGCAGGTGCTGGGCGAGGTGATGCGCCACCGCTCGACGCTCATCTTCACCAACAACCGCCGGCTGGCCGAGCGGACCGCGGACCGGCTCAACGCGCAGATTGCCACGGAACGCTCCGAGGAAATCCCGCCGGGCAGCACGGAGGCGCTGGCGCCGGGCGGCATCGCGCGCGATCGCGGCATGTTCGCGATCGGCGCGGAGGGGCCTATCCGCGCGCACCATGGCAGCATGTCGCGCGAGGCGCGCCGCGAGATGGAAGAGGAACTCAAGGCAGGGCGGCTCCCTGCGCTGGTCAGCACGGGCACGCTGGAACTGGGCATCGACATCGGCATGGTGGATCTCGTCGTCCAGCTCCAGTCGCCCAAGAGCGTGAGCCAGGGGCTGCAGCGCGTCGGGCGGTCAGGCCACATGGTCGGGCAGACGAGCCGCGGGCGCATCTACGCGACGCACCGCGAGGACCTCGTGGAGGCGGCGGCTGTCGCGGCCGGGATGCGCGAGGGGGATGTCGAGGAGACGACCACCCCGCGCAACGCGCTCGACGTGTTGGCCCAGCAGGTGCTCGCGGCCGTCTCGGTGGAGCCGTGGGATGCCAATGCGCTGTACCGGCTCGTCCGGCAGGCATATCCGTACGCGGACCTGACCCCCTGCGCGTGGGAGTCCGTGCTGGCGATGTTGTCCGGGCGCTTCCAGGGCGTCAGCGGCGTCGGCCACCCGTCGCTGCGCCCGCGCCTCTCGTGGGACCGCATCAACAACGGGCTGGCGACGCTGCCCGGCGCGCGGCTGCTGGCGCTCAACAACCCTGGCACCATCCCCGACACCGGCGCGTTTGACGTGTACCTGCCCGACGGCAAGACGCGCGTCGGCACGCTGGACGAGGAGTTCATCTTCGAGACGCGGCCGGGCGACACCTTTCTGCTCGGTTCGAACGTCTGGCGCGTCATGGCGATTGAGAACGACCGGGTACTGGTGTCCGACGCCGCGGGGCATTTGCCGCGGATGCCATTCTGGCATGGAGACTATCCCTGGCGGCCCTACGAGCTGGGGGTGCGCATCGGCAGGCTGCGCCGTGCAGTGGCGACACAAATCCGCCTGTATCCGCACGAGCCGGAGCAGGTCATCGCGTGGCTGCGCGAGGCATATCTGCTGGACCGCAACTCCGCGGTCAACCTGTATGATTACGTCAACCGCCAGCTCGATGCGCTAGGCGGCATCTCGTCGGACGAGGAAATCATCGTCGAGACGTTTGCGGATGCCGTGGGCGAAGCGCGCGCGGTCGTGCATTCACCGTTCGGCGGGCGCATCAACGGCGCGTGGGCGCTGGCGCTGGCAGATGCCCTGCGCGAGCGGACCGGCGTGGACGTTGAGACGCAGGTCAACGACGACGGCATCCTGCTGCGCTTCCCCGGCACCGCGCTCAGCGAGTTGGGTGGGGCTCCCGGCGTCGCGACCGAGGCGGAGTCGTTCCATGCATTGCGCGAGGCGGCAGGCGATGCAGGGACGCCGCAGCCCGGCATCACATCGCCCGCGCATATCATCCGCCGGATGGGCGTGGACGAGGCGCGGCGGCGCATCCTGCGCGAGCTGCCCAACTCCGCCGTGTTCGGTGCGCGCTTCCGCATGAACGCGTCGCGGGCGCTGCTGCTGCCGCGGGCGCGGGGGCGGAAGCGCACCCCGTTTTGGCTGCAGCGGCTCAAAGCGCGCGACCTGATGGCCGCGGTGCGCAACCAACCCGACTTCCCGATCATCGCGGAGACGTACCGCGACTGCCTGCGCGATGTGATGGACCTGGAGCATCTCAATGAGGTGCTGCAGGGCATCGAGGAGGGGCGCATTCGCGTGACTGCGGTCGAGACCACCGCGCCGTCGCCGCTGGCCGCGGGCCTGCTGTATGCGTTCGCCAGCGTGTATTTGTACGAATGGGACACGCCGAAGGCCGAGCGGCAGTTACAGGAGCTGGCGCTCAGCCGTGAGCTGGTGGATGACCTGCTGGCGGGTGCGGGTTCGGGGCGGCTGCCGCTCAAGCCGGAGGCCGTGGCAGAGGTCACGGATGGGGCCGCGCGCCCCGCGCGCACTGCGGACGAGCTGGCCGTGCTGCTGCTGGAGATGGGTGACCTGACGGCAGCCGAGGTCGCGGCCCGGGCAGGCGACGAGCCTGGCCCGTGGCTGGTCGAGCTGGCCGCGACGGGCCGCGCGGTCGAGTTGGAGTTGCTCACCGCGCAGGGCAGCGAACGCCGGTGGGTGGCCGCGGAGCTGGCCGGGGAGTATGCGGGGCTGCTGGCGGACGCGTCCGCTGGCGACGGCGTATCAGAAGGCCTGACGGCCGTCCTGCAGCGCTACCTGCGCTCGGCCGGGCCGGTGACGCGCGAGGAGATTCTCGCCCGGTACGCGTTTGGGGAGGCCTGGCTCACCGCGACGCTGGACCGCCTCGTTGCCGCGCGTGAATTGGTGCGCGGCCGCTTTGCGTCCGAGGGGCAGGCAGATACAACGGCCGACCGCTCGGCGGCCGAGCGCTCGGCCGCCGAGCGGTCGGCTGGGTACCAGTACTGCGACCGGCTCCTGTTCGAGCGCCTGTATCGCCGCACGCTGACGCTCCTGCGGCGGGAGGTCGCGCCGGTCCCGCTGGAGGCATATGCCGCGTTCCTGCTGCGCTGGCAGGGGGCCGGGCCGGCGCGGCGCGGAGAGCCTGACGCAACCGCCGCGGCGGTCGGGCAGCTGCGCGGGCTGGCCTTGCCCATGACCGTGTGGGAACGCGACGTACTGCCCGCCCGCGCAGCGCGTTACCGCCCGGCTGCGCTCGACGAATTGCTGCGGAGCGGTGAGTGCGCGTGGCTCTGCGCCGGCGGCGACGCGAAGCGCGCCAACGTACGATTCGTGGGCCGCGGGGAAGGCGGGCTGTTTCTGCGCGACTTCCCGGCTCAGCTGCCCGACGCAGGGCTGGCGGACCCGGCCGACCGCGCCGCGTCCGCGATCTTCGGCTACCTCAAGGCGGAAGGCGCGTCCTTCGTGGCTGACCTGGCGGCGGGGCTGGGCCTGTCGCCGGCCGCGCTGCGGGGCGGGCTCACGCGGCTCGCGCTGGCCGGGCTGGTCACGGGTGACAGCCTCGCGGCGCTGGCCACAGTGTTGGGCGAGGCGGGCGCGCCGCGCGAGCGGCAGGCCAACGACCGGCTGGCCAGCGGGCTGGCCGCGGAGCTGGCCGCACGAAGACCGGGCCGCGGCGGCCGGCGGATGGCCCGTCCCACACGCGAAAGCCTCTATGCCGCACAGCGCCGTGTAGAGGCGCGGCTGGGCCCGGATGAGCCGCGCGATGACGAAGGGTGGAGCGGTCGCTGGTCGGTCGTGAGCCGGGCGGCCGTGATCGGGCCGCCGCGCACCGCCGAAGACCGGGCAGCAGCGTTGGCGCCGCTGCTGCTGGCGCGCTACGGTGTGCTCACGTCCGAGTTGGTCGCGCGCAGCGAGAGTGCGTGGGCCTGGCTGGCGGACGGAGAGGAAAGCCCCGCCATCCCGCAGCCGGCCGAGGCCGCGCTCGACTGGGGCCCGTTGTACCTGCAGTTGCAGCGGATGGAACTGCAGGTACAACGGGCCCCAGTCGAG
>CAZTMA010000024.1:0-32989 GCA_964614645.1 uncultured Anaerolineales bacterium | reverse complement strand
GCTCTATCGGCAGTTCCGGGTGATGGAGCTGCGCGGCGAGGTGCGGCGTGGCTATTTCGTGCAGGGTCTGTCGGGCGTGCAGTTCGCGCTGCCCGAGGCAGTGGAGGGGCTGCGCGCGAGCCGCGATATGCTGGAGGCAGACGAGAGCGTGGTATGCCTGGTAAGCCTGGACCCGGCCAACCTGTACGGCGGCGAGTCGGGTGGAGTGGGGCGCACACCCGCTCAGGATGCTGCGACTGGCGATGGCTCGTCGGGGGCGTTGGACCGTACACCCGCTCAGGGTTCTGTCACTGGCGGCGACCTCTATCGCTTCGCGCGGGTGCCTTCGACGCATGTCGTGTTGTGGCGCGGCGTGCCGGTGCTCGTTGCGGAAGACAGCGGCGCACGGCTGACTGCGGCGGCGATCGAGGAGGGGGTGCTCAGCGCCGCGCTGCGCGCGTACCTGCAACGGCCCGGCGCACCGAAGCGTACGAGCATCTCGATGTGGAATGGAGCGGACGTACTCGGCAGCGTGGGCGAACCGCTGCTGCGCTCGCTGGGCGGCTCGCGCACGCCCGCAGGCATTGATGTGTGGCTGGAGGGGTGAAGGGGGCTCACGCAAAGAGCGCCAAGAAGGCAACCACGGGTTTGCCACAGAGGACACCGAGGACACTGAGATTTGAGCTCTTGCGGCTCTGCATGTCTCTATGTCCTCTGTGACCTCTGTGGCTAACAATCGTGCTGCTGGATGTCTATCCGGCGGCGCGGGCAAGCCGCTGGCGCAGCACTTGGGGCGACTGGGCGCCGACAATCTGGTCCACGACCTGACCGTTGCGGAAGATCAGTAGGGTCGGGATGCCCTGGATGCCGAAGCGCGAGGGCGTGCGCGGGTTCTCGTCCACGTTGAGCTTGGCGACCACCGCGCGGCCCGCGAACTCAGCTGCCAACTGCGACACCGCGGGCGCAATCATCTTGCACGGCCCGCACCACTCGGCCCAGAAGTCCACGAGAACGGGCAGCGACGTGCCGCGCAACGTGGCGTCGAACGTGGCGTCGGTCAGGGTGAGGGGTTGGCCACTCGGCTGACCACTCGGCTGACCACTCGGCTGACCACTCGGCTGACCACTGGGTTGACTGTCCGCGCGGGGCGCGGCTGAAGGCTCGCGGCGTGGAGGCTCAGCCGGCCGCGCTGGCCCGCCGGATGCACTGGCCGCCGGCTGCAACGCGATGCTCGGCCCGGCGGGCACAGGGGGACGCGTGCCGCCGCGAGCGAGATAATCCAGCCAGGCGGCCAGCTCCCGCTCGCCCGCCGCGCCCGCGCCGCGCTCGACGGTCCTGCCGTCGCGCACGAACACCAGCGCGGGCAGGTGGGTGATACTGTACTGCCGCGCGACTGCCGGCTCCTCGTCCACGTTGACCCGCGCAATGAGCGCCTTCCCTGCATAGCTCTTCGCCAGCCGCTCCAGCGCTGGTGCGAGCTGGTCACACGGCGGGCAGTCGCGGCGCCACAACACCAGCAACACCGGCAGCCCGGCGTTAAGCACGCGGCTCAGGTTCGCTTCGTTCGTATGA
Source organism: uncultured Anaerolineales bacterium (assembly GCA_964614645.1). Classification (GTDB taxonomy): domain Bacteria; phylum Chloroflexota; class Anaerolineae; order CG2-30-64-16; family CG2-30-64-16; genus MWBF01. Next base: position 31,438 of record CAZTMA010000024.1, on the reverse strand, counting down.
ATCGGCGCATCAATCGCCATGCTGTCCCTCCGTTCGATTTGGGGAGAGTTCGGCGCAACGGATGTCGCTGCGCTCAAATCGGATAAACGGATGGCCGTTCCTCGTCCACATCCTTCATCCGTTTATCCGTTACGCGCACCGTAGGTGCGCCATCCGTTGCGCCGCCGCGCCCACACAGCCAGCCCCACAATGCCCAACAGACCGATCGCTGCGACAACCCACCCCACGCGCCACGGCGAGGGGCTGAAGCTCAGCTCGACCTGGTGCTGGCCTGCGGGCACGGCCACGCCTTGAAACAGATAGTTTGTGCGCCACGGCGCGCCTGCGGGCGCGCCGTCGATCGTCACACGCCAGCCAGGATACCAGACCTGGCTCACGAAAATCAGTGCGGGAGCATCCGCATTGACCGAGAACGACAGGCGGTTGCGGCCTTGCCGGATGTCGCTGACCGTGCCGCTGCCGCCCGCGGGGACCGGCGCGGTGGAGGGCGCCTCGACGACCGCAGTCACCGTCGGGTCAAAGCCGGGCGCGGTGACTGCCTGCAGCGCGGCGTCAGGCGACGGCTGGAACACGATGTTACGGACGATGAACGCACGGGGCAGCGCCTGCCGGTTCTCATAGACGTTCAGGTCGGGATCGCCGTCGAAGGCGAGCGCGAATTTGCTCCAATCCAGCTCGACGTCCTTCTTCGCGATGACGTAGCGCACGTTGAGCAGGTCATAAAGCCGCGTGGAGCGTGAGCCCAGGCTGTTCCAGTAGCGCTCGAAATCGGCCAGCACCAGCGGATTGGCGACTCCGGCCACGTCTTCCAGGCCGTAGAGCAGCGCAGTGTCCGGCTGCCAGAGGGACTCGATCTGCGTCCGGCTGTCGATGCGGAACGGGCCGGGCTGCGCCGCCAGGTAAGCCGCGACCGGCCCCTGTTCGAAGCCCTGCGAGGGGTCCTGTGTCCCGAGGTCCTGGTAGGCAGCGAGGCTGGCGACGTCGAGGAAGATCAGGCCCGCGGCCAGCCAGCCCAGCGTGTTGGCGCGCGGCCAGCCGGAGCGCCACGCGGTCAGCCACAGGGAGGACGCCGCGAGCAGCCCGGCGAAGGTCACGACCGCGATGAGCGTGATGGAGATGCGGATGACGATGGCCGGGTCGCGGTCCTGGACGAGCAGCAGCGCGAGATAGGCCAGGGGGACCGCGACGGCCCACACCGCGGCAGTTGCGCGTCCCACCAGCCGCCAGGCGCGGTTGAAAATGGCTGCCGCAGGGCCGCTCAGCGGGCGGAGCAGGGCGTCCAGCCCCAGCGCGGCCAGCCCGGCCAGCGCGAAATCGGTCAGCAGGACGAAGCGGGCGGGGGCGCGGAGCTGGCCGAACCCGGGCAGCAGCGTAAGCCAGCCGTGCGGGATCGCATAGATGCCGAGCGCGAGGAGAAAGCTGCCCGCCGCGAGCGCGGCGAGCGCCCAGGTTCGCCGCTCGCGGCGCAACGCCAGTGCCAGCCCGGCCAGGATCAGCGGCAGGATGCCCAGGTAGCCGATCTCGACGCGCGGCCATGCGCCCCAGTGGAACTGCGGCCCGCGGCCGAAGAAGCCGGGGATCAGCCAGCCGATCCACTGCGCGGGCGACAGCGAGTAGCCTGCGGTCTCCGCGTAGCTCCAGTCAGTGCGGGCTGTTTCGCCCGCGAGCTGCAGCGACGGCAGGAGGACCGGTGCGGCCAGCAGCACCGCAACGAGAAAGCAGACCGCCAGCGCCAGCAGCGCGGCCGCGCCGCGGGTCTTGACATCTGGCTCCGCGCGCGCCAGCCAGGCCTCGCACGCTGCGTAGAAGGCCAGGGCAAGCGCGATGAATAGCGTAGCCTGGATGTGGCCGGCGAGCGTCGCGACGGCCAGTAGAACGCCGGCGACCGCGGCCCGCACCAGGCGCGCAACGCTGGACCGCGTCGCGCTGTCCAGCGGGGAGCCGAATGCCCAGAAGACCCAGGGGAGCCAACTGGCGACCGCGTTGAAGTTGAGGTTACCGAAGTGGGTCACGAAGGCATCGGAGAACATGAAGGCAAGCCCGCCGGCCAGGGCCGCGATGCGCCGCGTGTGCAGCCCGCGCGCCAGCCAGAGGTACATTCCCGCGCCTGCAAACCAGATGTGCGCGATGCTCAACCCCTGCAGCGCGCTGTAGGGAAACACAGGCTGCAGCAGGAAGAGCAGGAGGTTGGGCGGATAGAGGAAGCCGGCCTGGATGTCGCCCACATGGGGTGCGCCGCCGTACAGGTGCGGGTTCCACAGGGGCAGCGTGCCGTCTGCCAGCGCGGCCGCAGCGAAGCGATAGGTCGGATAGAGGAAGGAGACGAGATCGCCGCCATCCGCGGGCATCCAGTTCTGGCCGGCCACGACGCGCCAGAAGAAACCCAGCGTTGCCAGGGCGAGCACGCCGAGCGCCAGCACATCCCGGTGCCAGGGGGTCGCCAGCCGGCCGCGGCGGTAGGCCGTCCAGGCGCCGGCCACTGCCGCCAGCCAGAGCACAATCACGAGGAGCCAGCCCATGTGCTGCTCGTCCTTTCGGGGATCAGGGGTGCGATCTGAGCCGATGATACCACAGCCGCGGGGAAAAGCGGAATGGGTCGCAGGACCGCGGTGTTTGTGAGTCCGCCGCATTTCAGGTATGATGCGGTCACTCAGACACACGAGGTTCTCCGATTGAAGCTGGATATCCGCCGCCTCTTCTGGCCGCTTATCGCACTTTGCACGGCCCTGGCGCTGATTGTGCTGGCCGTCATGCCCGCGGAAAAGACCATCGGCCAGGTCATCAAGATCGTCTATCTGCACGGCGCGCTCAGTCGCGCGGGAATGGTGGGGCTGGTGGCCGCGGGCGTGGCCGCGCTCATCTTCTTCGTGACACGACGTCCTGCTGCGGGGGCGTGGGTGGAAGGGCTCCTTATCAGCGGCTGGGCCTTCTGGACTGCGCATTTCATCGTCAGCATGCCGGCCACCCGGCTGACCTGGGGGCCGTGGATTGCCTGGGGCGAGCCGCGCGTCACGATGACATTGCAGGTCATCGGTGCGGGCCTGGTCATCATCCTGGTCACCCGGCTCATCGGCAACCGGCTGTTTACGGCCGCCGCCGCGCTGTTGCTGGCCGTCGCCATGGTCTTCATTGCCGGGCAGACGGGCGTCATCCGTCATCCGCTGGACCCCATCGGCGGCTCACCATCCGCGACGCTGCGCCTGGTGTACCTGCTATTGTTGATTCCAGTTATCGCGGCAATGTTTGCGGTGGCCTGGCGGCTCAGCGCGGCAACAGATGCGCTGTTGGGTGAAGCGTCTCACAGGGAGACTGAGAGGACAGCATGAAACTCGTCAACGTTGCGGAGATGCGCGAGCTCGAGCAGGTCACCGATGCCGGCGGCCACTCCTATGCTGCGATGATGGCGATGGCTGGGCAGTCCGTGGCCAGCATTGCGATCGCTTTGCGCCTGCTCGAGCTGGAAGAGCACGTGCTCGTGCTCGTTGGGCCGGGCAACAACGGCGGCGACGGTCTCGTGGCCGCGCGGGCGCTGCTCGATGCAGGCGCACAGGTGACGGTCTACGTCTGGAAGCGCGATATCAAGGGGGACGAGAACTTCCGCGTACTGAAGCGCCGTCGCCGCCGGATTGCAATCCTTTGGGCGGACAATGATCCCGGCTTCGCGAAACTGCGCGAGGAACTTACCCAGACCGAACTGGTGATCGACGCGCTGCTCGGCACGGGCGTCACACGGCCCATCGAGGCGCAACTGGCCGGGTTGCTCGCGGTCGTCAAAGAGGGCATCGCGGCGCGGCAGGAGATGGCGTTTGAGCCGGAGACGGCTGGACTTTTTGCGCCCCCGCGCTTTCCGCTCATCGACGCACAGACCTTCGGCATGACGCTGCCGCGGGCCGGCGGCCCAGCGCCTTATGAGCCCGATGGGCTGGGCGATGAGGAGTTTGATGGGCTCGGTGACTTGGATGGCCTGGACGACGAAGGTGAATTCGATGAGATGGACTGGGACGACCCGTGGGCCGACGCGGATGACCTCACGCCGCCATGGCCCCAGGTGCCGGTCCTGGCCGTGGACTGCCCGAGCGGCCTCAATTGCGACACCGGGGAGCTGGATCCGGCCGCGCTGGATGCGACCGTGACCGTCACCTTTGGGCTGCCCAAGTGGGGCCAGGTTGAGTATCCGGGCGCCGGGGCATGCGGCCTGCTGTCGGTCGTGGACATCGGCATCCCGGCGAATCTGGTCGAGGCGCTCCAGGTCGAAGTGATCGAACCGGCCTTCGTGCGGCAGTGGCTCCCGCAGCGGACAGGGGATGCGCACAAAGGCACGTTTGGCAAGGCGCTCATCGCGGGCGGCTCGCTCAACTACACGGGTGCGGTCGGGCTGAGCGCGCGGGCGGCCGGCCGCGCGGGTGCGGGCCTGGTCACGCTGGCGATTCCCTTGCCGCTGCACGCGGCCCTGGCTGGCTGGCTGCCGGAGGCGACCTGGCTGCCGCTGCCCGGACCGGAAGGCTGTCACACTGCAGAGGGCGCGGCCAGCCTGCTCGCCCGCGTCGAGGGTTACAGCGCGCTGCTGGTTGGGCCGGGGCTGACGACGCACGGTGACGCACGGGCCTTCGTCGACAGGTTGTTTGCGGCGGGCGGACTGGATCGGGAGACCTGGGCGGGTCGGGTGGTGGTGGATGCGGACGCGCTCAACCTGCTGGCGCAGGCGGCGGATTGGCCGGCGCGCCTGCCGCACGGCAGCATCCTGACCCCGCATCCGGGTGAGATGGGCCGGCTGACCGGGATGACCGCGAGCGAGGTGAACGCGCGCCGCATCGAACATGCACGGTGCTACGCGGCGGAGTGGGGTCATATCGTCCTGCTGAAGGGGCCGCACACGGTGATTGCGTCACCGGACGGGCGGACCGCAGTGCTGCCCTTTGCGACGGCGGTGCTGGCAACGGCGGGCAGTGGGGATGTGCTGGCCGGGGCGATTGTGGCGATGCTGGCCCAGGGTCTGCCGGCGTTCGAGGCGGCAATCGTGGGCGCCTATTTACACGGCCATGCGGGGATGCTCATCGAGCGTTCGACCGGCCCCGCGGGGACCGTAGCCGGCGACCTGCCGGGGCGCTTCCCCGAGGCGTTGGGGCAACTCCTGGCGGGGAGGAAACAAAGCTAATGAGATGAGGCCAGTGCTGCAGGGGCGAGGTCACCTCGCCCCTACTACGAGCCGATAGGTCAATTCCTCATTCAGGCAGGGGCGCAGAAGGCCCCTCGCCGGCCTGCACAATCTTGCTCTGCACTTCCTGGACGGCCTGCTGCGCCTTCTTGACGTTATCCGCCAGCACAATCCGGCCGCGCTCCTGCACATACTCGACCTGGTCGCGCGTCTGTCCCGCCAGGTGTTGCGCCTGCAGTCGCGCCTCACGGGCCGCATCCTCGGCCTGGTGCTTCGCATCCAGCGCAATCTGCTCGGCCTGAGACTTCAGCCCGACGGCCTTCTCCTGCAACTGCCGGCGTGTCTCCTCGCCCGGTGTCGGGGCGAGCAACAATGCCGCTGCGGCACCTGCCAATGCACCCAGCAGGAATCCCAGGACGAATCCACCATCCTCATTTTCGCTCATGGTTGCTCTCCTTGCATAAAACTGCATCTATCAAAAGCGTGAGCCGGCACGCGCAGGACTACTTGCGGTTGTTGCGACCGCCGAGCAAGGTATTGACAGCCTGCTTGGCGCCTGCCGCGTAACTGGATACCTTCACGACCGGTTGCACCAGATGGTCGCTCATGAAAGAGGCTGTCCCACGTACCGTGCCCACGGTCTCCTGCGTTGACTTCAGGATCGGGATGACTTCCTCGCGCAACAGCTTGACCAGGCGAATAACCTGGATAACCAGGACAATCAGCGTAATGCCGATAATGATCGATTCCAGCGCTAACAATATGATCGCGATATCACGTGCTGTAGCCATTAATCCACCTCCCGTGGCAACGAGTATAGCACAAGAGCAGCACCGCGTAAAGGTGCTTTCTTTCCCATTCAGGGCACAGTCAGATCATCCCGACGCGGCTGCCATAGGCGGCGGCCCAGGAACAAGGCGGCCAGCGCGCCGAGTGAGCCCCAGAGCAGTTGTACATCGCCGATGTGGAGCCAGCTCAGCCCGGCCAACATACCCAGCAAGTGGCCGGCCCCAAACCCTGCCAGGCCGGACACCAGATCGCGCAGCCATTGGCCCCAGCCGCCACCTCGCCAGATCGTAAACAAGCTACTGTAGATGAAGGCCAGCAGCACGCTCAACCAGAGCGCAGGACTGAGGGCAATGTTCAGCAGCCGGTCCAGCACACTGCTTGGAATCACGATTGCTCCGTCCGCTGGATAATGCCGCCTCCCAGGCAGACCGCGCCCTCGTAGATGACGGCGGCCTGGCCCGGCGTGACCCCGCGCTGAGGATTCGCGAACACCACTTCGCACGTGCCATCGGGCAGCGGCAGCACACGTGCGGGCGCAGGCTGCGCATGGTATCGGATCTGCACTTCCGCCTCGAACGCCGTGGGCGGCGCCTCGCCGCTGACCCAGTTGACCGGACCCGTCCACAGTCGCTGCCGGCCCAGCTCACCGGCCGGGCCGACGATCAGGGCATTCCGGGCCACGTCCAACTCCTGCACGTAGAGAGGCTGGCTGGCTGCGATGCCCAACCCGCTGCGCTGGCCGACAGTGTAGAAGGGCAGCCCGCGGTGACGGCCCACTTCGCGGCCGGCCCGGTCGAGGATGGGGCCCGGCTGCACGGCCTCCGCCGCGTGATCGGCCAGGAAGCGGCGGTAGTCGCCGTCTGCGATGAAGCACAGGTCCTGACTGTCCACACGCGAGGCGGTGGGCAGGCCGCGCGCCGCAGCCAGCTCGCGCACCTCCGGCTTGGTGTAGCCGCCCACGGGGAAGAGCGCCTGGGCCAGATCCGCCTGGCCGAGCACGCTGAGGACATAGGACTGGTCCTTGGCCCGGTCGGCCCCCCGGCGCAACTGGTAACGGCCCTCTCTGTCCAGGCCAATTTGTGCGTAGTGGCCGGTTGCCAGGTACGCTGCGTCGAGCGAGCGGGCGCAGCGCAGCAGGTGGCCGAAGCGGATGTGCCGGTTGCAGGCGAGGCAGGGATTCGGCGTCTGGCCGGCCGTGTAGCCCGCAATGAACAGGTCGACGACCTGCGCCTTGAACGTCTCCTCGACGTTGATGACGTAGAAGGGGATGCCCAGCCGCTCGGCGACCCCGCGCGCATCGTGGACGGACTCCACCGTGCAGCAGCGGTTCGTGGCCGCTTCGACCGTCCCGCCTAACGTGGGCGCGACCGGCTCGGACCAAAGGCGCATCATCACGCCGATGACCTCGTAGCCCTGTTCGAGCAACAGCGCAGCCGCGACGGAGCTGTCCACCCCGCCGCTCATCGCGACGACAACCCGTTCGGTCATCTGCCCCGCACCGCGGCCACGATGCCCGGCAGCTTCGCCAGCACCGTCTCGACATCGGCCTCGGTGCTGGCTCGGCCGAGGGTCAGCCGCAGCGCGCCGAGTGCGACCGTCGCGTCGTATCCCATGCCCGTCAGTACGGGGCTGGCCGTCGGCGTGCCGACCGCACATGCGGACCCGGATGAGGCGGCGATGCCCGCAAGGTCCAGCGCGATGAGCAGCGACTGCGCGTCTGCGCCGTGGACCAGGAAGCTGGCATGGCCGGGCATGCGCCGGGTCGGGTGGCCGGTCAACTCGACATCGGGGATGGCGGCCAGGATGCCGTCAACCAGTCGCTCGCGCAGCGCCAGCAGCCGTGCGGACTCTGCCTGCCGCTCGCCCTGGGCCAGCTCCAGCGCGGTCGCCAGCCCCACAATGTAGGGCACGTTCTCGGTGCCGGCGCGGCGTCCGCGTTCCTGGCTGCCGCCGGTCTGCGTGGGCAGCAGCCGCGTCCCCTTGCGCACGTAGAGCATGCCGACGCCTTTCGGCCCGTAGAATTTGTGTGCGGAGAGCGCCAGCAGGTCCACGTTCAACGCTTGCACGTCGAGCGGCAGGATGCCGCCCGCCTGGACTGCATCCGTGTGGAACGGCACGCCATGGCGCTGCGCGATGGTCCCGATTTCGGCGATGGGTTCGACCGTGCCGACCTCGTTGTTGGCGTACATCACGCTGATGAGCGCAGTGTCCGGCCGGATGGCCGCCTCCACTGCCGCAGGCTCAACCAGGCCGGTGCGGTCCACGGGCACGATGGTGACATCAAAATCAAAGTGTTCGGCCAAGTCGGTCATGGTGTGGAGCACGGCATGGTGCTCGATAGGCGTGGTGATGAGATGGCGGCGACCCTGTCGCGCCGCGACCAGCGCGATCCCGCGGAGGGCCAGGTTATCGCTCTCCGTGCCGCAACTGGTGAAGACGATCTCGGCGGGTTGGCAGTGCAGAACCGCGGCCACGCGGGCGCGGGCATCTTCCAGCGCGGCGGCCGCGCGGCGGCCCTGACCGTAAATGCTGGACGCGTTACCGAAGACCTCGGTCCAGTATGGTAACATCGCCTCAACGACACGCGGGTCGACCGGCGTTGTGGCGGAATGGTCAAGATAGATCATGTATGTGCTCCTGTGCCCTTATTGTACCCTGTCTCAATGGTCCGGCCAAACTGCCTGCGACATGACCTGCATCATGGACTCTGTGCCCTGGTTGCGTCATAATGAACGCGGCCTGTGCGCTGAGTGCCTGTGAGCAACAGTATGCCTCATCGCGTGCAGGCTGACGCTTGTCTTACCCCGGTCGATGGCGTACCATTCAAATGCCTGACCGGACCCTCGAAAGGGAAATCTGCCGATGCTTGACATGTTTACTGAAGCGCGTGGCGTTGCCGTCGTTGGCGCGTCCACCAGCCCGGAGAAATTGGGCTACCAGGTTCTCCACAACATCATGCGATACGGCTACGCCGGCGGCATCTACCCCGTCAACCCGACTGCGCCGGAGATCCTGGGGCTGAAGGCCTATCCCAGTGTGCTGGAATGCCCGGATCCTGTAGACCTCGCCATCGTCCTCGTGCCGAACAAGGCCGTGCCCGGCGTCATGGAACAGTGCGGTCAGCGCGGGCTCAAGGGCGCGGTGGTCATCACCGCCGGGTTCCGCGAGGTCGGCCCCCAGGGCAAGGCTCTGGAACAGCAGGTGTTGGACATCTGCCATCGCTATAACATGCGGATGATCGGCCCCAACGTCCTCGGCATCATCGACACGGTGCTCAAGCTCAACGCCTCGTTTGCTGCCGGCATGCCTGACCACGGCCACATTGCCTTCATGTCGCAGTCGGGCGCGCTCTGCACGTCCATCCTCGACATGGCGCTGGGCCAGGGTATCGGCTTCTCCCGCTTCTACAGCATCGGGAACAAGGCCGATATCAACGAGCTGGATCTTATCAAGACCTGGGCCGAAGACCCCGAGACCCGCGCCATCATGGCGTATCTGGAAGGCATCACCAACGGCCCGGAGTTCATCCAGGTTGCCAGCGAGGTCACGCGTAACAAGCCCATCATTGCCATCAAGTCGGGCACGACGAGCGCAGGTTCGCAGGCCGTGTCCTCTCATACGGGCACGCTGGCTGGCTCCGAAGCGGCCTACGATGCAGCTTTCAAGCAGGCCGGCATCATCCGTGCCGGTTCGGTACAGGACCTGTTCGACTACGCCCGCGCCTTTGCCCGCCAGCCGCTCCTGACCGGCCCCGCGATTGCCGTCATCACCAACGCGGGTGGACCCGGCATCATGGCCTCAGACGCCATCGAGCATGCTGGGCTGCACCTGGCCGCGCTGGCGCAGGAGACCAAGCAAGCCCTGCAGCCGCAACTGCCCGCGGCGGCGAGCGTTGCTAACCCGATCGATGTCCTGGGCGATGCGCCTGCGTCGCGCTATGCCATCGCCATCGAAGCGGCACTGAACGATCCCAATGTGAATGCAGTGCTGGTAGTGTTGACCCCGCAGACGTCGACGGAGATCCCGGAGACCGGAGAGGCGCTGGGCCGGCTGTCGAAGCAGTACGGCAAGCCGTGTTTCGGTGCGTTCATGGGCGACTTGGCCATCCGCGATGGTGTACAGGTTCTCCGTTCGTACGATGTGCCCAACTACCAGGTGCCGGAACGTGCCGTGTCTGCGATTGCCGCTATGTGGCACCACCGCATGTGGCTGAACACCCCGCCACTGGCCGTGGAGGATATGCCGGCCGATCGTGAGACGGTCAGGGAGCTCTTTGCCAAAGTGCGGGCGGAAGGCCGGGTCACGATGGGTGACGCGGAAGCCCGCATGGTGCAGGAAGCCTATGGTATCCCGCTGCCTAAGTCGGTCATCGCTGCGACGGCTGATGAGGCCGTCACCGCAGCCGAGCAGATCGGCTACCCGGTCGTGATGAAGATTGCTTCGCCCGACATTCTGCATAAGTCGGACATCGGCGGCATCAAGCTCAACATCACGTCTGCGAGCGAGGTGCGCGATGCCTTTGACCTGCTGGTGTATCGCGGCAAGCGCTTCATGCCCGATGCGACTATCTGGGGCTGCCAGGTTCAGCAGATGGTCAAGGGCGGCCGCGAGATCATCATCGGCGTCAGCCGTGACCCGCAGTTCGGCCCGCTCATCATGTTCGGCCTGGGCGGAATCTATGTCGAAGCGTTGAAGGATGTCACCTTCCGTGTAGCGCCCATCGACCGCCGCAACGCGACCGAGATGCTGAACGAGATCCGGTCGTACAAGCTGCTGCGGGGCGTGCGCGGAGAAAAGCCCTCCGACGTGAATGCTATCGTGGAGACGCTCCTGCGCATCTCGCAACTGGTAACCGATTTCCCTGAAATCGTCGAGCTCGATATCAACCCGCTGTTGGTGTTCGAAGAAGGCCGCGGCGTAATGGGGATTGACATGCGGCTCGCTTTGAAGTAGTCTGTGATTTGATCCCTTTAGGAGCTAAGCATTATGAAGACTCTCTACATTACGTCTGCCGAGACCTTCTCCGGAAAGTCCGCCCTCTGTGTTGGGTTGGGGATGCAATTCCGCAAGGATGGCCTGCGGGCCGCGTACATGAAACCCGTCAACGTCAACTCCCAGGTGCGGGATGGCGTGCCTTACGACGAGGACGTCTACTTCGCCAAGCAGGTCTACGCGATGGCGGAACCGGTCGACCTGATGGCGCCGGTCGCCTTGACGCCGGCCAAGCTGGAGCAGCAGTTGCGCGGGCCGGAAGTGGATTACGCGCCCAAGCTGCTTGAGGCCATCAAGCGGCTGTCGGAAGGCCGTGATGTGCTGGTAATGGAGGGTGGCCGCAGCCTGCGCGAAGGTTATGTGGCAGGCCTGCCGCCCAAGCGGGTCGTCGAGCTGGCGAATGCGCAGGTGCTCGAGGTCATTCGCTACGACGACACGCTGCTCTACGACCGGGCGATGACCGGCCAGAACTACTTCGGCTCCGCGATGATCGGGGTGGTCCTGAACGAAGTGCCGCGCACGCAGATGGAATTCGTGACGGAGGTCGTCAAGCCCTTCCTGGCGCGCAAGGGCATCCACACCTTCGGCGTCCTGCCGAACGATCAGATGTTGTCTGCGCCGAGCGTCCTTGAATTGTCCGAAGGGCTGGGCGCGGAAATCCTGTGCGCCTCGGAATGCAGCGAAGAACTGGTAGAGCACATGCTGGTCGGCGCGATGAGTGTCGAAAGTGCGCTGGGTTACTTCCGCCGCAAGCCCAACAAGGCCGTCATCACCGGCGGCGACCGGGCCGACATCCAATTGGCCGCGTTGGAAACCTCCACCCGCTGCCTCATCCTGACCGGCGGTCTCTACCCCAGCCCCTCCGTGCTCAACCGGGCTGAGGAACTGTGCGTGCCGGTGCTGCTGACCAAGCTCGACACCCTGGCGACCATCGAGATCATCGAGCGCTTCTTCGGGCGCAGCCGCTTCCAGCAGCCGCAGAAGATGGAACGCTTTACCCAGATTCTGAACGAGCATTTCGATTTCGCCACGCTGTACAAGCTGCTGGGCCTCACCAAGCAGTAAGGCCGGCCGCCTGGCAAACACGCAGAACGGGGCGTGTGCGTCATATGACGCACACGCCCCGTTCTGCGTTGCGGAAGATCGGGGTCAAGACTTCAGCCGTTTAGACCCGCTTCAAATCCGCACTATACAGCCGGCTTTCGAGTGGAATTCCGGGTTCAGGCCGCCCGGCGCTGCCACGGGAGCCTGAGCCTGCCCCCTAACCCCCGCCGTTCCTTGGTTTGTTTGCGCCGCTCGCCGGTCTCCTCGTCCTGGTAATAGTAGTAATAGTAGTAGTACCCGTTGCGGCGCATGTTCAGCCGGTTGAGCGCAACGCCGAGAATGTTCGCGCCCGTCTTCTGCAACTCTCCGACTGCGTTCGCCAGGGCCTGCTCCCGGGTCGTGCCTGCATCCGCGACCAGCAGCACGCCATCCATCTGCCGGCCCAGCACCGCGGCATCTGTCACGGCCAGCACCGGAGGGCTGTCGAAGATGATGATATCCGCATTGGCAGCCAACACCTCGGTCAGGTGGGCCATGCGATGCGAGCCGAGCAACTCGGAGGGGTTCGGTGGGATGGGGCCGCTCGTCAGGATTTGGAGGCAGGACACATCAGTCGGTTGAAGCTGTTCTTCGATCGCAACATCCTGACCGGTCAGCAGCGCGGTCGTCAGGCCGGTGTTGTTCGGAATGCCGAAGATTTTGTGCAACATCGGTCGGCGCAGGTCGGTGTCGACCAGAATGACGCGCTGCCCCGTCTGGGCCATGACCACGGCCAGGTTGGCCGCAGTCGTGCTCTTGCCTTCGCCCGGGCTGGAGCTGGTGACGAGCAGCGTGCGTACGGGGTTATCTACGCTCGAAAACTGGATGTTGGTGCGCAGCGTGCGGTAGGCTTCCGACTCAGGCGCAGACGTGCGCAGCCAGGCGATCAGCTCGTGCGGCGCGCCGGTGGTCTTGAGCCGCGCAATGGCGCCGAGGGTGGAGAGACCGGCCACACGCTCGACGTCGTCAGGCGTTTTGATCGTGTCGTCCAGGTATTCGACCAGGAAGGCCACACCGAGGGCCAGCAAGCCGCCGACGATGGCGGCGAGCAGTGTATTCGTCAACGTGCGCGGCCGGATGGGCTTCTCCGGCATGACGGCAGGCTCGGACAGCACGATGTTGTCCATGGTTTGCGCCTCGGCCAGCCGCGCCTGCTGGTAGCTTGAGACGAGATTCGAGTAGGTGCTGCGATATTGGGCCAGGCTCGTCTCCAGCCGCGACTTCTGCGTGTCGTCGCTGGTTTGGCGCAACTCCTCCGTGGTTCGCGCGATGTCCGCCTCGGTGTTGGCAATCTCCTGTTCCAGGTTGGCTTTGGACTGGCTCAGGCGCCCCAGTTGGAGTTCCTGGTTTCGCGCGATAAAGACTTCCGGCAGCGTGTTGGCGATGCGCGCAATCAGCTCGGGGTTGGGCCCTTCAACCGTAATTTCCAGCAGCTGTGTGTCGCGCACCGGGGTGACGTTGATGCTGCGTTCGAGGCTGCGCGGGTTGATGCCCAGTTGCGCGGCAGTCTGGTCCACAACCGGACGGCTCATCAGCAGATTGGCATAAGTGCGTGCCAGCCGTTCGGCGGTCAGGATGTCGGCATACACGGCAGACGCAGTGGGGCTGGACGCCTGGTTAACCATGACGGTGGCGGATGCTTCATAGATGGGGGTGCTCTGGCGGCTCACGAAGAAGGCGGCTGCGCCGGCCAGGATCGTGCAGAGAAGTATCAGCGCCAACCATTTGCGCAAGAGCGCCACGTACTCGCGTAATTCCATGCTTGCTCCTGACCCTGATTCTAGCATACCCGGTATTCACCGGCAACCTGTTGGCCCAGAAACTCCAAACACAGGGAACAGCCTTCGGCGGTGATCCTGTTCAGCGCACCCGAGTGTGGTCGGCGAAGTATGCCTCGAACAATGCGCTGATGCGCCGCGTCAGCGGGCCCACGCAGCTATCACCGACTGGCCGCCCGTCGATGCGCGTCACAGGCATGATGTGGCGGCTGGTGCTGGTGATGAAGCATTCCTGCCAGCCGGAGATGCTGGAGACGGGTAGTGCGGTCTGCTCAAGCGGGATGCCGTTGCTGGCCGCCAGCATAATGACGAGATCACGCGTCACGCCGGACAGCACCTCATGCGCGGGCGGCGTGAGCACCGTGCCATCGACGACTGCAAAGAGATTGCTATTCGAGCCTTCGGTTAACCGGCCTTCGTGATAGAGCAGGCCCTCGTGCACGCCCTGGTCATGTGCCGCGCGGCGGGCCATGTAGCTCGCCAGCGCGTTGAGCGACTTGGATTGGGGCAGGTAACGCTGTGCCTGGAAGGTGAGGGCATCCGCGCCCGCGGTATAGTAGGCGGGCGGAAAAATGGGCGAGGGCTGCGGCCAGAGGTAGGCGCACGTCTCGCCGCCGTTTTCCGCGCCGACGACAAAGAGCCGTAAGGTGCATTCGGCGCAGCCAGCCATCCGGTTGGCCGCCAGGACATCGGCGATCCACCGGCCGATGACTGCCGGCTCCGCGGGCAGCGGCAGGCCAATAATCTCCGCCGAATGGGCCAGGCGGGCCAGGTGTGCGTCCTGTTCGAAGACGACGCCGTTCCTGACCTGCATGGACTCATAGACGCCGTAGGCGCCATAGATTGCCGGGTTGAAGACCGATATTGCGGCATCGGCCGGCGAGATCAACGCGCCATTGCGTGAGACATAGAGAGGCGCAACCATGTGAGGGTACTCCAGGCATCAAATACCGGGCGGTCAGCCCGGTGAGCGTAGTATAGCACAGGCGGCGGGAAAGCGTGAACAGATGGCGGGGTGAAGAGGTGAGGAGCTTGCATCCTCAGATGCAAGCGTTGGAATGGAGATGTATTCGCCCCTTGTATGCAAGCGATGAACGGGGAGTAGCGTTGCCCGCCGTCAGCGCGGCTGGGCTTGCATGAGCGCTTGGATTTCCGAGAGGGTGGGGATCGGATCGCTCGTCCGGTCCCGGCCGACGTACAGGCCCGCGGCTGCACAGGCGAACTTGACCCTCTGTTCGAGAGGCCAGTCGGGCTGCAGCCAGCCGTAGATGACGCCGGCCTTGAACAGGTTGCCCGCACCGCTGGTGTCCACCACGCGCGCGATCTCATAGGGCTCCACACCGAATGCGGAACCGTCCGCCCGCACGACCAGGACCGGCCGCGGGCCATCGGTGATCATAATGACGCCGGCGCCCTGGGCCTGGAGTTCGAGGGCATGATCGTATTCGTAGATGCCGGTGAAGTTGGTGTGCAGCCAGTCACGGGAGATGATGATGACATCGCTGCGACCCGCCAGCGGGTATTGCGGCCAGATGGCGTCGGCGGAAATCACGGGCCGGCCACAGTCCCGCGCCACGGCTGCGGCCCGGTCGCGCTCATCCTGACCGTAGGCATCCACGCTGAGCAGCCGGGCGCGCTGCATCAGTTGGGGGGCCAGCTCGTCCTTCGGCGTATCGTCGTACCAGTAGGCAATGCGGCTGCGCTCGCCGTCAGGCGTGACGAGGATGCGCAGAAAAGGTGTCGTGATGTTCTCGTATTGCCGGACGTAGCGGGCATCCACCAGGGGGTAGCGGGCCAGCTCGGAGAGGATGAAGGTTGCTTTGCGATCAGAACCGATGAAGTTGCCGACGACCGCGACGCGCAGCCCCCAAGTTGCCAGGGGCAGCGCCACCTTCAGCGCCTCGCCGCCGATTTCATCCGATTCAAACTGCGCCACAGCGTCGCGCCGCGGGGTCGGCAGATGCGACAACCGGGTCACGTTCTCAAGGCTAATGGTCCCATAACAGAGCACATCATAAAGGTCATCGCTATCCGCCATGCTGGTCCTCCTGCACAAGTGCCGGGCATTCTAGCATAAAACGATTCAAAGGGAAACCAGCTAACGATAGCAATCGGGGCGGCGGTCCGCAAACAGGTCATTGCGCGGGGTGACGTGCTTGTCATCTGCGCGGGTCGGGTCGATCTCGACCAGCCGTACGCTGTCGCCCTCGACCGGCGCCTGCAGCAGTCGTTCGCCCAGCGGGCTCATCACCTGCGACGCGCCGGTGAAGGTGAGCGCCTTGTCGCCCAGTTTCTCGATGCCGTAGCGATTCGTGGTGATGGCATAGACGCGGTTCTCCAGGCAACGCGTCACCATCGCCGTCTGGCAGTGGGGTAGGACCAGGTTGGAAGGGTGGGCCAGGACCTGCGCACCCTGCAGCGCGAGGGTGCGCGCGGATTCAGGGAAGTACCAGTCGAAGCAGACCATCATGCCGATGCGCACGCCCCCGTGCTCGCACAGGCGGAACCCCGTGTCGCCGGGCAGGTAGAGCGACTGCTCATCCCAGAAGAGGTGCGTCTTGCGATAGACCTGCACGACACCGCCGGCCGTGATCGCCGCCGCGGCATTGTAGAGGCCTGCGGGCGTCCGCTCAGCAAAGCCGGTCACGATCATCCCGTCCGTCTCTCCGGCCAGCCCGCGCAGGGCCGCGAGGAAGGGACCGGAGCCGTCCGCCGGCTCGGCGTAGGGCGCGAGGTCAGCGGGCGCGGCGTACAGATAACCGGTGTTCGCCAGCTCGGGCAGGACCAGCAGGTCGGCTCGGACACCCTGGAGTAGGGCGGCAAGCTGCGCAATGTTGCGCTGCACGTCGTGGCGCACAGGGCTGAACTGCACGAAGCCGACTGTGAACATGGCAATCTCCTTCGGGAATGCGGCTTATACTCTGCGCCAGAGCAGGCGGCGCGCGGCCGTGTCGTACAGTGCATAGGCTGCGCCCGTCCCGTCGTGCGGCTCGCCTACGCTGCCCACGCCGACCAGCCAGCGCCCGTCCGCATCCAGCACCAGCTCGCCCACGCTGCCAGGGATACGTGACGGTGCGCTACCCGGCGGCCAATGCCAGGCCTCCTGGACATGCGTGTGGCCGTGAAAGAATACCGGCACGTTTGCGGCGTCAAGCTCAGCAAATGCGGCCCAGCGCGCCTCCTCGGACCGCTGCAGCGAGGGAAAGAGGGCACTCCAGTGGAGGTTCTGGCTGCGCAGGTGCTCGACCACGTGCACGATCGCCAGGTTGACCGGCCAGACAGGACTGGCGTGCGCGGCCCAGAAACCGTCGGCCCGGAACTGCGCAGGCCAGCGGGCAATCCATCCGCGGTAGGGCGCAGCTTGGCCGCGGAGCCCCGACGCCTCCCAGTTGCCGAAGACATGCTCGGCGCCGGCGGCCTCCAGCATATCCAGGGCCGCAGGGCTGGCGATATCGCCCAGCGCGAGGATGCGTTCGGTGTGAAGGCTCTGCGCATCGGCCAGCACGCGCGCCAGGCGATCACCACGACCGTGTATATCGGAGACAATTGCCCATAGGGTCATAGGCCCCACTTTATACTTCCCGCGCCAGGGCAATGTCAAATCAGGGTGTTGCGCTCTGGCCGACTGCCTCTTGCAGCAGGTCTTCCAGCATCACCGCAGAGTCAAAGCCCCGCGCTTGCCAGCCGGGCAGGAGGCGGTCGAGCAACACCGCCTGAGCCATGCCGCTGTAGTAGAAGCGGGTGTCGCCGCTGCGGCCTGACGTTCGCGCAAGTTCGCCGAGTTGGCCGGTGTAGTAGGTTTCGCTGTTGGCATAGGACTGGAAGGCCGGGTCGGCAGTGACCTCCGGCAGTGGGCTATATGCGGATGTGTGCACGGCGGCGCGGCCGACGGATACCTCGGCATACTTCGCCAGTCCTTCGAGCCACTCCCGCTGGCGTTCATAATCCATCAGGTCTGCGGTGAGACCTGCGGCAGCACGCCGCGCTCCGCGCGCTGACAGGAACTGGCGGGCCAGGTCAGCGGCCTCCGTGGGGGATGACGCGCGCACCGCGCGCGTCAGGAAGTCCACCTCCTGCTGCCAGCCGTCGGTCAGGGCCGGCTCATCCCAGGGGTATCGCGGCTCGAAACGATTCACGTTCTCTGCGGCGCTCAGGCGCTCGGGCGCCAGGCTCCCTTGAAAGGCGTGGAAACCCTCGTGTAGCAGCGCGGCAATGTAGCTGTCAGTGTCGCGCATGAGCAGGCGCCACATCAGCCGGTAGGGGAAGACCGGCCGAAGCGCTGGAGGCAATTCCTTCCGGAATCCGGCGTAGAACGCGACTTCCATGTATTCCTTGACCTGGAGCGTGGCGACCCACCGGTCACCGACGAGGACGGTGAAGTTCTCCGGTGTGATGTTGGGATCGGTCAACTTCTGGCGGTAGTAGACCCGGCCCTCGAAGGTGTCATCCGGGACCGGCTCCCACGCGCCGCCGTGAGATTGGCCCTGCGGCATCTTCATCCAGCCCGGCGGCGGATTGCTGTAACCGACGAGGTAGGCGTACTCGGCATCGTGGACGATGTACGGAGTGTCAAGTTGGCTCCAGCCCGGCCAGATCGCATCGCCCAGCGTCTGCTGGAGATGCCGGGCTTCGGCCACCCGTGCCTTTTGGAGGTCAGACAGGTAGCCGGTCGATGTGAGTGTGGTCGGCAGGTTGAGGTTGCTGAGTGCGGAGACGCCCACCAGCGCGAGCAGCAGCACCACGAGTCCGATGGCTGCCCTACACAGGAGGCGCAGGCTATGTCTGATCATGCGCTGGATCCTTTGCGTCGTCATTGTCGCGCAACCGGCCACCGCGTCAAGTACAGTATCCTATGCGAGGTCGAGGGGCAGGGGCGGTTGGTAGGGCGGGCGCTTGCCGGCGAGCAGGACATAGGGCGCGGCCTGGTCGGCCCGCGCGCCGAGCCTGCGCAGGTCACCGATCTCGTGCAGCGCGGCCTGCCGTCGCGCGGTCGCGATGGCACGTGCAGAGTGTGGGCCGATGCCCGGCACGCGCAGCAACTCGCTGAACGCCGCGCTATTGACCTCGACCGGGAAGCGTTCGGGATGGCTGCGCGCCCAGGCGGCCTTTGGGTCCATGTCGGAACGGAGCAGGCCGGCCTCGTCAAAGGGCAGCTCGTCCGCCTCGAAGCCATAGAAGCGCAGCAGCCAGTCCGCCTGGTACAGCCGGTGCTCGCGGCGCGGGTCGGTGGGCGCGGCGCCTTCCAGCGGCGTGCCCTGCACCGGGCGGAACGCGCTGTAGTAGCTGCGCACCAGGCGCACCTCGCGGTAGAGCATCTGCACGGTGCTGAGCAGCTCGCGGTCGCTCTCGCCCGCAGGCCCGACGACGAATTGCGTGGACATGCCCAATTTCGTCCCGCCCCAGCCCAGCGCTGCGGGCCGTTCGCGGTTACGGATGATGTCCGCGGCCAATCGCAGCGGGCCGGTCAACTCGGCCATACTTTTGTCGGGGGCCAGGAATGCCAGCCGCTCGGCCGTCGGGCCCTCGAGGTTGACCGACACGCGATCGGCCAGCTCAACCGCGCGCGCGACCTGCGCGGCCTGTGTGCCGGGCAAAATCTTCAGGTGCAGATAGCCGTGAAACTGATACTTTGTGCGGAGCAGCTCGGCCGTGGCGAGCATTTCGTCCATCGTGCGCAGTGTGCCGATGACGCCGGAGCTGAGGAACATGCTCTCCACGAGGCCGGCACGGTACATCAGGTCGAAGCTGCGCGCCAGCTCGTCGGGTGTCACATGCGCGCGGCGGAAGTCGCGGCCGGCGCTGAACGCGCAGTAGTGGCAGCGGTTCTGGCACGCGCTGGTTTGCAGGATCTTCAGAGTGGGCTTACGCTGGCCGTCCGGGGTGTGGAGGTGGGAGATGCAGGGCAGGACGCGCGGGTCGGGCGTGGCATCGGTTGCCGGTGCAAAGAACCCGCGACCGTCGCGCTGCACATCCCCCGCGGGCGCAACGAGATCATCGTACTGGGCCGCCTGACCCAGGAGGTTAAGCTTCTCGCGCACATCCATTCCGGCCTCCTGCCCACAAGGGGCAGGTATATTATACGAACGGACGTTCGGTTTGTCAAGCTGTGGAAAGGATGTTTTCTGCTATACCTTGTCTTCCATTGCCCCGAACCACGCGGCCGCCTGCCCGATGTCCACGTTGCCGCCGCTGAGGATCGCGCCGACGCGCTTTCCGGCCACGTCATAGCGGTGATTGAAGACCGCAGCCAGGCCCAGCACGCCCGTCGGCTCGACGAGCAGCTTGAGCCGCGTCCAGACGAAGTACATCGTGCGCACGAGATCATCGTCGGAGACCGTGAGCATTTCGTCCACATGCTGGCGAACGAGGGGAAAAGTGAGCTTGCCCAGGTACGGCGTGCGTGCGCCGTCCGCGATGGTCTCCGGGTTGTGCACGGTGTGCAGCGTGCCCGTCTTGAACGAGCGGGTGGCATCGTCGCCGGCCTCCGGCTCGACGCCGATGACGCGGCAGCCGGGCGCGAGCGCCTTGGCCGCGATAGCGCAGCCGCTCAGCAGCCCGCCGCCGCCGCACGGTACGAACAGGTAGTCGAGCGGGCCGGTGTCCTGCAGCAGCTCGAGCGCAGCCGTACCCTGGCCTGCGATGATGTGCGGATGGTCGTAGGGTGGGATCAGCGTATAGCCGTGCTCCGCGGCGAGCCGGCCGGATATGGCCTCGCGGCTGTCGGTCGCGGGATCGTAGGTGACGATGCTCGCGCCGTAGTCGCGCGTTGCGGCAAGTTTCATCGCTGGCGCATCCTGCGGCATGACGATGGTCGCACGGACGCCGAGCAGCCGGCAGACCAGCGCCAGCGCCTGCGCATGATTGCCCGACGAATGGGTAATCACCCCCCGCGCCCGTTCCTCGTCGCTTAACCGGCTCACCGCGTTGTACGCGCCCCGGAACTTAAATGCGCCGACGCGCTGGAGGTTCTCGCACTTGAGGTGGACCTCAGCTGCGCAGGCTTCGTTCAGCAGCCGCGAGGTGGCAACCGGCGTACGGTGTGCGACCCCGGCGATCTGTGCCGCGGCAGATTGGACATCGTCGAATGTGACCACGTTCTGTCCTTTTTGGGAACCCGCTTTCTCGCAGAAAGCAGGTTTCTCTTTACGCAATCGTTACGCGCGACCCCGACGCAGTCTTCAGTACGTCGATGCGCGCCGGGAACATATCCTTGAGCTCGTCGATGTGCGTGATGACGATGATGCGCTCGAAGTCGTCCTTGATGGAGTTGATGGCCTCAATGACGAGCGAGAGCCCTTGCGCGTCCTGTGACCCGAAGCCTTCGTCGATAACGAGCGTTTGGAGCTGTGCCCCGGCGCGCCGCGCGAGCAGCTTGCTGATGGCGATGCGGAGCGCGAGGTTGGCGCGGAATGCCTCGCCGCCCGAGTAGAGGTCGTAAGACCGCTGGCCGACCTCGTCGGCTATCAGGATGTCCAGTGTCTCGGCCACCCCGCCCGTCACCTTCTCGCGCTGCGTCTCTAACCGAACGCTCATGCGGCCGTCGCTCATGTAGTTCAGCAGGCGGTTGGCCTCCGTCTCGATTTCGGGAATGGCACTCTCGATAATCATCGCCTGCAAGCCCTTCTTGCCAAAGGCCTCGCGTAACTCGGTGTAGAGGCTGATCTCATCGTTTACAGCGTCCAGGTCGGCGGACAACTGCTTGCGGTGAGCGGCCTGCGCATCCAGCGCGTCCAACTGCTGCATGGCCGCGCCTTCGAGCTGGCGGGCGCGGCGCTCCGCTTGCGCGGCCTGCTCGACAGCCGCATCCAGCCGGGATAGCGACGTCTCGTGTCGCGCCAGGTCGGCCACCGCGGTTTCCAGTTCCTGACGCCGCGCCTGGTCCTCGGCCAACTCTGCCTCGCGTCGCGCAACGGCCGCCTCCGCCGCATCGACCCGCTGCTGGGCCTCTGCCAGCCCTTCGAGCGCGGGCAGCAACTGGCCCTGGTAGCGCGCCTCAAAGGGGGCCAACTCGCTCATCCGGCTGCGCACCTGCTCGTGGGCCGCCTGGTCATACCCCAGTGCGCTTGCCTCGGCTTGCAGGGCTGCCAGCGCGGTCCGCTCTTCGGTTGCATACTCTTCACGGGCCAACCGGCCGGCCAGCTCCGTCTCGGCCCCAGCCAGGCGGACCAGTTCCGCTTCGGCGGCCTGCCCCTCTGCAACCGCAGCTTCGGCCTGGATGGCCTGCCGCTGCCGGGCGTCGCGGGTGCGGAGCGCCTGGGCCAGCGCTGCGTCCTCGGTTTCGAGCACATGCCGTTGCTCGGCGAGCGTCTTGGCCTCGGCCTGGGCCGCATGATAGCGGTCGCGCAAGGTGGCACGCTCGGCCTCGAAATCGATGAGCATCTGTGTGCGGTGCGCCTCAGTGAGCGGCTGGCGGCAGACCGGGCACGCAGCGCTGTCGGCCTGCTCCAGCATTAGGTCACTTTTCTCTTTGACGGTCTGTCCCTCGGCCCGCAACCGCTCCACATCGGACTTCAGCGCTGCCAGGCGTTCGCCGATCTCACGGGCCTCCGCGGCGATGGCGTCGCGGCGGGCCTGTTGCTCCGCCATATGCGCCAGGATGGCCTCCGCCTCGGCCAGGATCGCGGCCTGTTGCCGTCCGAAAGCGACCTTCTGCTGCCAGTCGCGCTGGCGGTCGGCCGATTGCCGCTGTTCCATCTGCAGGCCGTCGCGGGCGCGCTGGATGGCCTGGTCGAGCTTGAAAATCTGGGCCTGCAGCTCGACGTGCTTGCGCAGCTTCGTGTTGTACGTGGACTCTTGCGTACGCGCATCCTGCAGTGCGTGCCAGTTGGCTTCGATGGTCTCGCGCTCGGCCAGGACCTTCTCGTAGGCCGCGAGCCGTCGTAACGCGGCGCCGTGCTGGTCACGCGACTCGGCCAGGTCACGCTCCGCGCGCGTCAGGCGGTTGCGCAGGTCGGCCAGTTGCTGCGCCTGCCCGCGCAAGCCCTGCACCTGGAAGCGCAGCGTCGCCTGCTCTGCCTCTGCCGCGCGCAGCGCCTCCACAGCCTGGGTGACTGCCTGCCGCGCGCCGGTAAGCTGTACCTCGAACTCGCCGCGCCGCGCGAGCGCGTGGTCGATGCCGCCGATCTCACCCTGCACGCGGATGGCGCGTTCCTTGCGGACGCGCACCTCCTCCTTCGCCTGTTCCTCGTACAGGTCGTAGCGGTTCAGACCGAGAATGTCGGCAAGAATCTGCTTGCGCTCGGACGCGGTCTTGACGGTGAAGGAGTCAGCGCGGCCCTGCAGCAGGAACGCGGAGTTGGCGAAGGTGTCGTATTCCATCCGCAGCGTGCGGATAATCTGGGCCTGCCGCTCGTTGACGCCGCCCTCGTCGAGCAGCTGCCAGTCCTCGCTGACCTCGTTCCAGATGTACAGGTGCAGGTCGGTCTGGCCGCGGCCTCGTTTGCTGCGCTGGCGCCAGACGCGGTAGCGCTGCGGGCCGAGACCGAATTCCAGGTCCACCCACATCTCGGACTCGCCCAGCGCGATGAGTTCGTCATCGCGGCGCGCGCGGGCCCGGCCCCAGAGCGCCCATGTCATCGCATCCAGCAGCGCGGACTTGCCGTGACCGTTATCGCCCGTGAGACAGGCGAGGTGGATGCCCGAGAAGTCGAGGCTCTGTTCCTCGCGATAGCACATGAAGTTGTGGAGTTTGAGTTTATGGGGAATCATGACTCAGTGTCTGCTCGGTATTCGGCTTTGCTTTCCGCGACCGCGGCATACGCTCGCACCTCACGGTTCAGCCGGGAACCGAGGCGGTCCTCTGCGAGGTCAAGGTCGTAGTCCATCTGCAAACCCAGCCAGAATTGAGGCGAGTTGCGAAAGTAGCGCGCCAGGCGCAGGGCCGTATCGGCCGTGATGCTCCGCCGGCCGAGAACGATTTCGTTGATACGCCGCGCCGGTACGCCGATGTCCAGGGCCAGGCGGTTCTGGCTCAGGGCCACCGGCCGCAAGAACTCCTCCAGCAGCACCTCACCCGGATGCACAGGATGCAGTTTCTCTTCCATGTCAGTCCACCTGCTCAATGGTAGTCAACGATTTCAACACCGTAGGCATTGCCATCGCGCCACTCGAAGCATACACGCCATTGGTCGTTGATGCGTATGCTGTACTGCCCGCTGCGGTTGCCGCCCAGTTTCTCCAGCCGGTTCGCCGGTGGCACACGCAAGTCAGTGAGCGACACCGCGTTGCTCAACATGCGGAGTTTGCGCAGGGCTGTCTGCTGGATATTTGCCGGTAGTCGCAGCGATACCTGGCGTCGAAAGACTTTCTCTGTCTCCGCATCTCGGAACGACTTGATCATGAGCTATTTTATAACCTTTCGCGTTAGACGTCAAAGGTTATGGCGGTCCATCTGAGTAACCCGACTTCCCATGGAGGCCGGGTTCCGCAGGCTGCATGATGCTACTCTAGAATCCCTGCAGCAGGCTCAAGTCTGCGATACCGTCGGGCAGGGCCGCAATCCGCTGCACCAGCGCCAGCCGCGCCGCGCGCACCGCAGGATCGTCGGCCATGACCAGCACATCGGTGAAGAAGCGGTTGATCGGGCCCTTCAGTTCGCGCAGCACGCCGGCCAACGCGGGAACGTCCTGAGGCTGCGGCGCAACGGCCTGCCATGCGTCGTACAGGCCGCGCGTTGCCGGTTCGGTGTAGTGCTCCGGTGCGAGCGCATAGATGTCTGGCAGGCTGCGCACGATGCGCTTGCAGCGGGCGTAGGCCGTGAATGTCTCCGGCCAGTCCGCGGCCTGAACGAGTTGTGCGAGGTCACGCGCGGCGGCTGTCGCGCGGGCGGGGTCATGCCCCTGCACCGCCAGCACGGCGTTGACTGCGTCGTGCGGCAGGCCCTGGTCGCGCAGCCAGCCGTACAGGCGGTCGCGCACGAACGCCAGCACATCGGCCAGTACGCTCTCGCTGACCGGGACGGGCATCTGCGCGGCCGTTGCGGCCAGCGCAGGCCGCAGGTCCAGCGGCTGCTCCAGGCCGGCCAGGGCCTGCACCAGCCCCAGCGCGTCGCGGCGGAGCCCGAAGGGGTCGGCGGTGCTGGTGGGTGCGAGGCCCACGGCGAACAGGCCGATCAGCGAATCGAGCCGGTTGGCGATGCCGAGCACGCGGCCCGGCCGCGACTGCGGCAGGATGTCGCCCTGCGAGCGCGGGAGGTAGTGCTCGAAGATCGCCTGGCTGACCGCGGGATCCTCCCCGGACAGTCGGGCATACTCGCGGCCCATGACGCCCTGCAGTGAGGTTAGTTCGACTACCATCTGCGTCGCGAGGTCGCTTTTGAATAACTGCGCGGCCCGCCGGGTTGTGCGCTGCTCTTCAGCCGTAAGCCCCAGCAGTTCGCCCAGGTGCGGCGCAAGCTGCTCGACGCGGCGCACCTTGTCCAGCATGGAGCCGAGCTTCTCCTGGAAGGTCAGCGTGCTCAGCCGCGAGGTGAAGTCCGCCAGCGGGCGAGCGGTGTCTGCGCGGAAGAAGTAGCTGGCATCCGCATAGCGGGCGCGGAGCACGCCCTCGTTGCCGGCTTGCACCACCTCCAGGTGGTCCGTGCCGCCGTTGCGCACGGCGATGAAGTAGGGCAGCATCTGGCCCTGCGCGTCCACGACCGGGAAGTAGCGCTGGTGCTTCTTCATCACGGTGATGAGCACCTCTTTGGGGAGGCGCAGGTAATCTGCCTCGAAGCCGCCGCGCAGAGCAGTGGGCTGCTCAACCAGGTCGGTGACTTCTTCCAGCAGCGCTGGGTCGTTGGGGATGGCGCCGTTCACGGCAGCGGCAAGTTGCGCGACCTGGCGGCTGACCTCCGCGCGGCGCGCGGCCCGGTCGACGATGACGTGATGCTCTGCCATCAGCGGCAGGTATGCATCTGCAGAACTCACGGTGAGTTCCGGCGAGCCCTCGGCGCGCGGCCCGTAGGTCGTGCGGCCGGCAGTCAGGCCGGCGTACTCGAAGGGGATGACGGTCTCGCCAAGCAGGGAGACGAACCAGCGCAGCGGCCGCGAGAAGGCGACATTGGTCGCGTTCCAGCGCATCGTCTTGCCGAACTTGATGCCTGCAACGAGGCCGGGCAGCGCCTCGGCCAGCACCTGCGCGGTCGGGCGGCCTTCCTTGCGCACGACGGCATACACATACTTGCCGCTGCCTTCTGCGCGCACCTCCAGCGCCTCGACCGGCACGCCGCACTTGCGGGCGAACCCGGACGCTGCGGGGGTTGCCGCACCGGAGGCATCGAACGCACGCTCCGCGGGCGGGCCCTTGACCACGGTCTCCTCATCCGCCTGGTGCATCGTCAGCTCGTTGACCAGGACGACCAGCCGGCGGGGGGTGCCGCTGATGAAGATGTCCCCGTGCGCCAGGCGCAGATCGTCGAGCAGCTTCGGCACGTTCGTCCGCAGTTGTTCGAGCGCGCCGGGCAGGTCGGCGGCAGGGAGTTCCTCCGCTCCGATTTCCAGTAAATAGGTTGAAGCTTGCAGGTTGAAGGTTGAAGGTTCCGCATGGCCCGCAACCTCTTGCCGGGAACTTTCACCCTGCAACCTTTCACTTTCCACCAACCAGGGGAATTCCTCGTGCTGGCGCTGCTCGTAGTAGGCGATGGATACCTGGCGCGCGAGCTCGCGCATGCGGGCAAAGAAGTGGGCGCGCTCGGTTACGCCGATGGCGCCGCGCGCATCGAGCAGGTTGAAGGTGTGCGAGCAGCGCAAGACATAATCATGGGCGGGGATGACGAGGCGATGCGCCAGCGCGTTCTTCGCCTCGGCCTCGAACAGGTCATACATCTGCTTCAGCCGGCCCACGTCGGCGATCTCGAAGTCATACTTGCAATGCTCGATCTCCGGCTGCTTCAGCACGTCGCCGTAGGTGCGGCGTCCGTCCCAGTTAATCTGCCAGACTTCTTTCACCCCTTGCAGATACATCACGATGCGTTCCAGGCCGTAGGTGTACTCGACCGACACCGGGTCGAGCGGGTAGCCGCCGGCCTGCTGGAAGTAGGTGTATTGCGAGATCTCCAGCCCGTCGAGCCAGACCTCCCAGCCCAGGCCCCACGCGCCGAGTGCGGGCGATTCCCAGTTGTCCTCCACGAAGCGGATGTCGTGCTGGTTGCGGTCGATGCCGATGGCCTCCAGGCTGCGCAGGTAGAGTTCCTGGGCATTTGCCGGCGCCGGCTTAAGGATGACCTGGTACTGCGTGTGCATCTGCATCCGGTTGGGGTTCTCGGCATAACGGCCGTCATCCGGGCGGTAGCTCGGCTCGGCATAGGCCACGCGCCAGGGTTCCGGCCCCAGCACGCGCAGCACGGTCGCCGGATTGCCGGTGCCCGCGCCGACCTTCTCGCTGTACGGCTGCCAAATGAGGCAGCCCTGGTCAGCCCAGTAGCGCTGCAGCGCCATGATGACATCCTGGAACGACAGGGGATTGGCTGTGGACATAGGATTACCTCTCAAAAAGCGAAAAACCGGCGCTTGGATAAGGCCGGTTTGCAGATCCATCGACAGGTGACGCACACCTCAGGCGACAAGCGCGCTCATCTGCTCCTGTAGCATCGATCGGCCCCGGTACCGCGCAAACTGGCCGCAGGACGCCTGGGCAGATTCCCAGATGGCCTGCGGCCCGGTACCCGAGCCATACAGAGGGGGCCGCGGGAGCGGCACCATTGCATTCATCGTGTTACACCTGGGCGTGATGATACCCGTGCGTGGAGGTTTCGTCAAGTCAATCGTCGCGGGCCGGTTGATCCATCATGCGGGCCAGCGCCTCGGCCTGGCGGGCATAGTAGCGCGATGCCATCTCGCCCGCCTCGGCCAGATCGTCATAGCGCCCATCCGCCTTGGCCTGCCCGCGGGCCAGCGCGGCCTCGACGTCCACGCCGGTCTGGTACGCCAGCTTGAATAGGAATACAAAGACGTCGGAGAGTTCTTCTTCCAGGTCCGCATGCAGCTGTTCCGGGCTGGCGGCTTCCTTGTACCCTTCCCACTGCAGCATCAGGCGAGCGACCTCGCCCAGCTCCTCGAGTGCGTGGATCAGCGTGTGAGACGGCAGGACGCGTTCCCAGCCGCGTGCCTTGTCCCAAGCTTCGAGCCATTGTTGGTATTCGCGAATGTGCATCGTGCTACTCCGCCTGGTCCGGTGCGGCTTCCGGTGGCGTTTCAGACACCGTCGCCTCAACGCCCGCCGTTTCGCCGGCGACGGGCATCGCGCCGACCGTCTTGCGCAGCTTCTCCAGGAAGGCCGGGGAGCGCAGGCTGCGTTCAAGATGCCAGACGATGTAGCGCGCCAGCAGCGCCTCTAGCTGGCGGCTGACGTCGGGGCTGAGGCGGAGCAGGGCGACTTCGGGCCAGTCCCGCGATTGCAGATACCGCAGGACTTTGAGCAGGGGTAGCGATAGCGCAATCGTGTCGCTGCGGTTCGCGCCGTGCCGTGGGCAGAGACAGCCGCCGCTGTCCAGGCTCATGAAGTTGACTTCGGGCTTGAGGAGTTCACTGCACTGGACGCAGCGGAACAACTGCGGCTGATAGCCCGTCAGCGCCAGCAGATGCAGCTCGTAATAGCGGACCGCGAGCGCAGGATCTGCGGTGAGGTCGTCCAGCCGGCCCAACGTCTCCAGGAGCAGGTCGAAGAGCAGGTCGTTCGGGTCGGCCTCCTGGGTGAAGGCATCGGCCAGCTCCACGACATAATAGGCCCAACTGCTGCGCCACAGGTCTTCGCGCACGTGGCGGTGGGGCTCGATGGTCTCGGCCTGGGTGACCAGATCGAGGCTCTTGCCCTTGGCGACGAGCAACTCTGTGTAGGTGAACGGTTCCAGGTGGCCTGCCTTGCGGCTGGCCTGGCGGCGCACACCCTTTGCCAGGATGGTCAGCTTGCCCTGAGCGCGGCCAAAGACGGTCAGCAGCCGGTCCGCTTCGCCCATATCGCGGCGCCGCAACACGATGGCGGAGAGGCGATAGAGACGCTGACGGCGGCCCTGGCCCGCATGATCGGCGTCCATGCTGTTCAGCGACACTTTTGCGATCCCATCATAGAACCATTATACCATTATGCGGGTTTGCCTGTCAGGCGGGATAGCTCCAGTTCGCTCAACTGGGCGAAGATGCGCTCGGCTTCCTGGCGGATGGCATCCGGCTGGCCGCCTGCAGCAGCAATATCCCGGAGCACGTGATCGATGGCAGCCGCGTAATCGCGCTTGTATTGTGCGTTGAGGGTGTTCCACGGCACGCCCGCGAGTGCCTGCGCGATGGCCGGGTCATGGTCGAGCCTCTTGAGAGACAGGAGCACTGCGATGATGGGATAGCCGGTATAGCCCTGCCAGCGCGAGGCATTGTCGTCCGCCGTGAATTGGGTCAGGTCCGGGGTCCAGCGCACAGTGTAGGTCTTATCGCCGCCGGAAGAAGTGACCAGGGCCGATGTCGGGCCGGTCAGCTGCACGCGGCCGTCAGCCACTGCGCTCAAGGCTTCGTACACCTTCGCCAGCGGCGGCAGCTTCCAGCGCGTCACGGGTGGAGCTGGGCCGGCTCGAAGGCGTCCGGCAGCAGTTCAGCGACGGTTGCCTGGCGCATGTGACCGGCGGCATCCACCATAATCACGGGCATCTGCGGGCTGAACTCGGAGAGGACCTGGCGGCACCCACCGCACGGGGAGACTCCGTTTTCGGTTGCAACGGCAATCGCCAGGAACTCGCGCGCGCCGCTGGCGACCGCGTGAAAGACGGCATTGCGCTCGGCGCAGATGCCCAGGTTGAAGCACGCGTTCTCCACGTTGCAGCCGGTGTAGATCGTGCCGTCGGCTGCCAGCAGTGCAGCGCCGACCGCGAAGCCGGAATAGGGCGCGTACGCGCGGCGGCGAACTGCATGGGCTGCGGCGATAAGTTCTTCGATATTTTTCACGGATGCTCCCAAACGAAAAACCTTCCGGGGCGATAGAAAGCCCGGAAGGTTGGCTGCCTAAAGATGCAGGCTCAGGAAGGTCAGAAAGCCGGCGGCTGCGTTGCCGGGTTCGGTCTCCGACCGATTCACCGGCCGGCTGCCATTGGTGGGCTCGTCAGGCGAAGTCACCATAGCACGCACTTGCTTGATGCGCCGGCCTGCGACAGAGAGCACCTCGAAGGTTGCCGGCTGATACTCGATGCGGTCACCCACCGCCGGAACCTTGCCCAACTGGCTGTAGATGAAGCCGCCGAGGGTGTCGCCGCCCTCGCTGGGCAGTTCTACCGCGAGCAGCTTGGTGACTTCGTCCAGCGGCACGCGCGCATCGAACAGGTACTCGTGATCGTTCACGGTTTCGATGGTTGGCTCTTCGGCATCGAATTCGTCCTGGATTTCGCCGACGATTTCTTCCAGCAGGTCCTCGATCGTGATGATGCCTGCGGTGCCGCCGTACTCATCGACGACAACGGCCATGTGAACCTTGCGCTGCTGCAGCTCTTGCAGCAGTTCATCCACCTTCTTCGATTCAGGGATGAAGTAGGCCGGGCGGACGATCTTGCTCAGTGGCACGTCGGTGCGGCCGTCGCGCAGATAGCGCAGGAGGTCCTTGGCGTAAAGGATGCCGGCAACATTATCGACCGAGTCGTTATAAACGGGCAGGCGCGAATGGCCGGCCTTGAGGATGACATCCAGCGCCCCAATCATGGGTGTGTTCAGCTCGACGCCGGTCATGTCGATGCGCGGGACCATGACCTCGCGCACCAGCTTGTCGCTGAACGCGAAGATGGACGCAATCATCTCCTTCTCTTCATCCTCGATGATGGTTTCTTCGTCGGAGACATTCAGGAGGAAGCGGAGACCATCCTCGCTCAGGAAGATGCTTTCGGCCGCAATGCCGGTGTGGATTGCGCCCTCACCGACGCGGCGCATGAGCGCAGTGAGGGGCGCCAGGAAGACTGCCAGTCCGCTCACAATGGGGGCCAGGAAGACGGCGCTGCGTGCTTGGCTGCCGACCACCCACGCGCGCGGGAGCAACTGGGCTAGTACCAGCAGCGCGGCAGCCCCCAGCAGCCACCAGGGCAGGGAGGTAGCCCGATCCAGCCGGAGGGCCAACAGGGTGATGCCCGCGATCGTCAGGATCTTGCCTGCAAGTTTGGTCAGGAGCAAGGTAGATAGCAAGCGGACCGGCTCACCCAGGAGTCGTCCTGCCATCTGTTCGCGTTTGCCCCGCTGTGCCAGCACCTGGCGCAACTGCGCCCGATTGACCGAGGCGAATGCCATTTCTGCTGCTGCCGTAAAGGCGACGAGGAGAATCCCGCCGCCCACCGTGCCGATTAACGGCAGCAGGCTCGCTAAGTCACTACTACTACCAGGTTCCAAAAGAATAACTCCTACTTAGGCAGCCGACCCTTGCAGCCCGCACTGGGGCGGGTTGGACAACAAAAAGACCATGGCTGACCTGGTTGGGGTCCTCCTGGTCGGGATCATGCTGCTAATATACCGCATCTACGAACACCACGTCTCAATACACGCCCCAATTCACCCCCAGCATCTATGGGAAGCAGTATAGCATGCGCGGAGGCTTAAAGCAAAGACAGCGACCGTCTGTTTATCAGGGGCCGCCGTCGTATGAGTTCATGTTATTCAAAGCGAGCTCTGTTGGCGATGACCTACTCTCGCAGGAGCTTGCGCTCCAA